>JBCNOR010000258.1:0-7057 GCA_039593785.1 Niabella sp.
GGCGTACATGATGGAAATATTTATTTCGCTCAAACCTGCCGCTGCAAACCCTGAAGAAAGCGATCCGGTCGCGGTGCTTGGGATCCAGGTTGGCATGTATTTTAAACACAAATCCGCTCAATTTTGGTTCTTCAACATCCACTTTGCGGACAGAAGTTTCGCGGCTTTGGGGAGTAGGAGCGATGCGGATAAAAGTATCCAGCATTTCCTTTACACCAAAATTGTTGATCGCACTTCCGAAAAACACAGGAGATACTTTTGCAGACAGGTAATCTGCTGCGTTCAATTCACCATTTACTCCATCCACCAGCTCTACATCTTCTCTCAAAATCGCTGCGTCTGTAGTGCCGAGCATTTCTTCTACAACAGCATCGCTAAGGTCTGTAATGGCTATTGAGTCCTCCGCCTCTGCTTTGGTATTAGCCGCAAACAGGCGCAGGTTCCGGTCATATAAATTGTACACACCTTTAAACTCCTTACCACTGTTAATAGGCCAGGTCATCGGGTGTAATTGAATATTCAGTTCTTTTTCTATTTCTTCCAAAAGATCAAAACGGTTTTTACCATCCCGGTCCATTTTGTTGATAAATACAATCACGGGTGTATCGCGCATGCGACATACTTCCATCAGGCGACGGGTTTGGTCTTCCACTCCGTTCACACTATCCACCACCAATATTACACTGTCAACAGCGGTAAGCGTACGATAAGTGTCTTCAGCAAAATCTTTGTGACCCGGAGTATCTAATAGGTTGATCAGTATACCATTATATTCAAAGCTCATCACAGAAGTCGCCACCGAGATACCTCTCTGCCGCTCTATTTCCATGAAATCTGAAGTAGCAGATTTTTTTATTTTATTGCTTTTTACGGCACCTGCCACCTGTATGGCGCCTCCAAAAAGCAGGAATTTCTCTGTAAGCGTTGTTTTACCGGCATCGGGGTGACTGATGATGGCAAATGTGCGCCTCCGCATGATCTCGTCGTGAAACTTCATATTGTAAAATTCTTAAAAGGCCGCAAAGATATTTGTATTTGGTGAGAAGTCCATGATCTATGGTTCATGGTCTATAGTTCATGACCATCGATCTCATTACCCTTCCATCTTCTTCAGGCACTTCATAATATCCACGCCGCGGCCCAATACGGGCTTAAAAATATCCCCTATTTTGGCAACGCGTTTGGGAACCGTATAAATATCAAATTGAGAAGGGTGCAGCCCTTTTTTCACTTCCTTCCAGTCTAAAGGGGTGGATACGGTAGCCCCTTTCTTGGGTCGAACGCTATAAGCACTGGCAATGGTCTGCCCCCGGCGGTTTTGCAGGTAGTCTACATATATTTTACTATTGCCGCGTTTTTTCAGATTACGCTCCAGGGTCGTGAAATCAGGTAGCATTTCCGTTACCCTCATCGCCGTTAAATGTGCAAAGTTTTTCACCTGCTCGTAATCATATTTATTGCCCATAGGAACAAATACGTGCAAACCTGAAGATCCCGAGGTTTTACAGTAAGAGGTTACACCACATTCGGCTAATACCTGGCGGGTGGCCAGCGCTACGTCTATTACCTGCTCAAAAGTATTTTTATCGCTGGGATCAATATCGATGATCAGGTAGCTGGGGTGCTCCTGTTTTTTAACGGTGCTGTTCCATGGATTCATTTCTATACAACCCAGGTTAGCCAGGTAAAGCAGTGTCGCTTTATCATTACAAACGATATAATCAATGTTTTTGTTATTACTTTCAGAGTAAACTTCAATTGATGTAACCCAATCGGGTGCAGTGTCTCCGGCATCTTTCTGGTAGAAGCTTGGTCCTTTGATGCCATTAGGAAAACGGTTCAGGCTTTCGGGCCTGTCTTTCAGGTAGGGGAGAATGAATGTTGACATGTGATCATAATAAGCAATCAAGTCGCCTTTGGTATAACCTTCATCCGGCCAATATATTTTACTTTGATTGGTAAGCTTTACTTCCTGTTTTCCAATCTTAATGGTTTTATCGTTTTCTATCCCTTTTGTGTTCTTCTTCTTTGCGGGCGCTTTAGTAACTGTTGATTGCAAACCTTGTTTGGCTGACTCCTTTGCTTTTGCCATAACTTTTTCATTTTTAGGTATGATTACTTCTTCGGGTGCTTTGTCTACTCTTAAGCCTATAAAAACAGGGTGCCTGAAAATATGCTCTTCCGTGAGTTCGGAGTATTTTATATTGGCTACCAGTTTAGGCTGCACCCAGGTAGCGGGCATATTTGTTTTGGGTTTAATGGCAAACGGCGAAGTTTTCCTGATCAGGGGCTTTAATTTTTGATACATTTCATTCAATGTAGTCTCATTAAAACCAGTCCCGGTATGCCCGGCATAAATCAACTTGTTATTTTGGTAGCGACCTAAGATCAGTGCGCCAAATTTTTTTCTCGAGCCCCTGGGTTCCGTAAAGCCCGCAATAATGACTTCTTCGGTATTGTGATGTTTGATCTTTAACCATTCAGTTGTACGGCGCCCTTCGTTATAAGTGGAGTCTGCCCGCTTTGCTATCATTCCCTCAAGGTTGTTTTCCTTGGCCGCATCAAAAAAGGCAATACCTTTTTTTTCTACATGATCGCAATATTTTATAAAATCATTTTCAATAAGGGCTTCCTTCAATAATTCTTTTCTTTGAATATTGGGAAGGGAAGTGGTGGCATGACCGTTCAAATACAGCAGGTCGAAAACATGGTAAACGAGCGGAACATCTGGATGTTCACCAAAATGCTGCAGGGTTTGGAAATCGGGCAAATTATCGTTGTTATAAGCTACTATTTCGCCGTCAAGAATCATCTGGTGTTGCTGCCCCTGTAATGCCTCAGCGATCGGTGCAAACTTTTTAATAAATGAAATACCATTGCGGGAGTAAAGTTTCAATTCATCACCAATTTCTGCAATGGCCCTGTAACCATCCCATTTAATTTCGAAGATCCATTCTTCATCATCAAAAGGCTGATCTCCCAGGCTGGCTAGCATGGGATGTACAAACTCTTTAAATTTCTTCTCACCAGAGAGATAAGCGGCGTAATGTTTTAGGTGGCCTTTTGTAGAGCCGGCTTCCCTGACCGGCTCAATAGGCCGGACTTTTTTTTTACCGCCTGCCCGCCTGCCGGACTGGCAGTCTTTTTAGGGCTTGCTTTCCGGGCGGCTTTTGCCTTTACAGCCTTTGTTACCTTAGAGGTTTTATTGGTGAATTGCTCCGCATCATACTTTGTGCTTACCGCATATTCATCTTTATGTTTAATCAGGAGCCAGGCATTACCGTCATCTTCGGTTCTCATTTTTACCAGGGCAAATTCTCCTTTTAGCTTTTTGCCATGTAATATAAATTTAAGGGAGCCTTGCTTCAATTCTTTAAGCAACACGGCTTCGTCCCTGCCCGCTGATGAAGCAGTTTTTTTTGATGTCTCTTTTTGCAGGGCTTCATAAGTTCCTTCGTCCCATATTTCTACTTCTCCCGCTCCGTAATTCCCTTCAGGTATGGTACCTTCAAATGTGCGGTAATCGTAAGGATGATCTTCTACCATCATGGCCAGCCGCTTATCAGCAGGATTGAGCGAAGGCCCTTTGGGCACGGCCCAGCTTTTTAACACACCTTCCATCTCCAGCCGGAAATCGTAATGAAGCCTTGACGCGGCGTGGCGTTGTATCACAAATTTGAGTTGCTTGCTGCTCTTTGCTAATTTGCCTTTGGGCTCGGCTGTAGAGCCAAAGTTTCTTTTCTTATTATAATTACTAAGTGTTGCCATAACTTAAGAGGCTTTCTTTTTTGCCGACAGGCTGGCTTTTAATTGCTCCATCAGATCTTTAGTTTTAACGTGGGCCACACGCAGCTTGGGCGCGGCTACTTTTTTGCCCTTAGCCTTAGCCTCAATTACTTTCATCAGTTTTTCCGAATAATTATTTTTATAGGCAGAAATATCAAATTTTTCAGAAAGCTGCTCTATCAATGTTACCGCCATTTTTAATTCGGCCGGTTTTACAGCACGCTTAGGTACAGACAGGTCGCTTGTTTTACGGATTTCCTGGTCGTAGCGTATTCTTTGAAATAAAATGATATTATCATAAGGTCTTAAAATGCCCAGCACTTCTTTATTGCGCATAACGAAAGTTCCCACACCAGCCATCTTTGTTTTCTTTAGCGCTTCTACCAGCAGGGTATAAGGCGCTTCACCATTCTTTTGTGGTTCGAGAAAATACGGCGTTTCAAAATAAATGCTGTCTATTTCATCCTCCTGTACAAAATGATCAATGGAAAGGATACTGGTTTTTTCCGGCATCGCTTTTTCAAAATCTTTTTCATCCAGTACAATATACTTGCCATCGTAATCGTAGCCTTTTACAATATTTTCCCAGGCCACTTCTTTGCCGGTTTTTTCGTTTACTCTTTTGTATTTGATATGACTATGGTCTTTTTTATCCAGCATATCCAGGTCAAGGCTGCTTTCTTCTGTAGCGGAGTAGAGCTTTACTGGTATATTTACAAGTCCGAAACCTATAGCGCCTGTCCATATAGCTTTCATAAGTATATCATTTTAGATTTATGATAAAACAAAATTGATACCAAAGGGACTATGCGGTTGGCACCAGCTGTTTAAAGTGTCTTAACAATTGGGTAGCCGTTATCTGCCTATCTTAGGGATATTTCTTTCAACCTGATTAATTTTTTATCGCATAATTTTTAAATTCAATATGAAACGCAGCTTGCTCTTTTTTACCGCTTTTTTTTTGATGGTAAGTATCCATGCTCAAAAAAAAACTTCGGGTAATCCTGTTTTTCCCGGTTGGTATGCTGATCCCGAAGTGGCGATCTTTCAAAAAAAATACTGGATATTCCCCACCTACTCGGCTCCTTATAATAAGCAGGTTTTTATGGACGTGTTTTCATCCAAAGACTTGGTCAACTGGCAAAAACACGAGCGAATAGTAGATACCGCTGCTATAAAATGGGCCTGGAGGGCCATGTGGGCGCCGGCTATTGTAGAAAAGGATAAGAAGTATTACCTGTTTTTTGCTGCCAACGACATCCAAAGCGATAATGAAAAAGGAGGAATTGGGGTAGCCGTAGCCAATAAACCAGAGGGACCGTACAAGGATTACCTGGGTAAACCGTTGATCGATAAGTTTCATAATGGAGCGCAACCCATTGACCAGTTTGTTTTTAAAGATAAGGATGGCCAGTATTATATGTATTATGGTGGCTGGCGGCATTGCAACGTAGCTAAATTAAAAAAGGACTTTACGGGGTTTGAGCCTTTTGCAGACGGGACCATTTTTAAAGAAGTAACGCCCGAGAAATATGTGGAAGGACCGTTTATGTTTATCCGTAACGGCAAATACTACTTTATGTGGTCAGAAGGCGGCTGGACCGGCCCCGACTACAGCGTAGCTTATGCCATAGCAGATTCTCCTATGGGGCCCTTCAAAAGGGTGGACAAAATATTACAGCAAAACCCGGCTATTGCCACCGGCGCCGGGCACCATTCTGTTTTGCAGATTCCCGGAAAAGATGAATATTATATTGTATATCATCGCCGGCCGCTTACAGAGAAAGACGGCAATTCGCGGGTAGTGTGTATTGATAAGATGGAGTTTGATAGTCAAGGTTTTATAAAAACAGTGCAAATAACAAATGAAGGCGTGGCGCCCAGGAGGATAAAATAATTGTAGCCTTTACAATTAATATTTTATTTTTCGCTATTTTAGCGAAAATTATTAAGCTGCCATGTCTCAAGATGTTTATGTGATAGGTGTCGATTACGGATCAGATTCCGTAAGATCTGTGATTCTGAATGCCAAGAACGGAGAAGAAATAGCTTCTTCGGTTTTTGAATATCCGCGCTGGAAACAGGGTCTGTACTGTAATGCGGGAGTGAACCAATTTCGCCAGCACCCGCTCGATTATGTGGAGGGTTTAGAGTTTACAGTAAAAAATTGCCTGGAAAAAGCAGGACCAGAAGTGGCAAAAAAAGTGAAAGGGCTTTCCGTTGATACAACCGGTTCTACACCTGTAGCGGTAGATGAAACGGGCACACCGCTGGCATTAAATCCTCAATTTGCAGAAAATCCCAATGCCATGTTTGTTTTATGGAAAGATCATACTTCCATAAAAGAGGCAGATGAAATAAACAGGCATGCTACTAAATTTGAAACCAATTACCTTCAATATGTAGGTGGTATTTATTCCAGCGAGTGGTTTTGGGCTAAGTTGTTGCATATTTTCCGTGCAGACGAAGCAGTGCGTAATGCTACTGCAAGCTGGGTTGAACATTGCGATTGGTTGCCGTTTCTGTTAACGGGTGGAACCGATGTAAAAGATATTAAAAGGGGTGTTTGTTCGGCCGGGCATAAAGGTCTTTGGGCAAAGGAATTTAACGGATTCCCGCCTAATGATTTTTTTGCAACCCTTGATCCGTTGTTAAATGGATTTACTGCTAAACTCCCGGTTGGTACTTATGCGGCTGACCAGGCTGCAGGTAATTTGTCGGCAGAGTGGGCAGAGCGACTGGGCCTGAGCACTGATGTGGTAGTGGGCATTGGCGCCTTTGATGCCCATATGGGCGCTGTAGGCGGGCAAATTGAACCCTATTATCTGAGTAAAGTAATGGGTACTTCTACCTGCGACATGCTTGTGGTTCCGGCAGAAGAGTTTGGCGATAAATTGGTTCGCGGTATCTGCGGCCAGGTGCCTGGTTCAGTTATCCCTGCGATGATCGGATTGGAAGCAGGCCAGAGTGCGTTTGGTGATATTTATGCATGGTTTAAAAACCTGCTGGCCTGGCCTCTACAGTTTGTAGAAGACGCAGACCTTAGAAAATCGATCGAATCCCGGATTATAAAAGAATTGTCTGAAGCGGCAGCGAAATTACCGTTGCATGAGGATGATGAATTAGCCGTAGACTGGCTGAATGGGCGTCGTACACCAGATGCCAGCCAACTGCTGAAAGGCGCAATCATGGGACTCAACCTGGGAAGTGATGCACCAGCCATTTTCAAAGCATTGGTGGAAGCCAGTTGGGGCCCCGGTGTGCGCCGCAC
>JBCNOR010000259.1:0-7035 GCA_039593785.1 Niabella sp.
GTGGCGATTTCCACCCAGTGCTGCGCCATGAACGGATTGTCGCTGCGCCAGAACGCCACGAAGAAGAAGGTGAAGGTGTCCAGCAGGTTGCCGAGGATGGTCGAGACCCGGCATTGATGTCTATTGCACCGGGACCCGGCACACCGGCAGGCACCACCAGCACCAGCTTTTTTTACGCTGTAAACGGCACTTCGGTGATCAGTGAAAACGCACAATACACCGTTACTTTTTCAGAGGCCTTGCCGGTCAGCTTTGGCAATATAACGGCTGTCTTTAAAAACGGTGAGCTTGTAGTAAACTGGATCTCTGTTACAGAAACCAATAATGATCATTTTGAAATAGAGGCTTCTGCCGATGGCGCGAGTTTCATTAGTATTGGCAGGGTAGATAGTAAAGCAGCCAACGGCACTTCTGCTGAAGCGCTGGATTATCAATTCACCAAAGACGGCAGCGGAGGTATTATAGCAGCAGGTATTGCCTTGTTGCTGGCAGGAGCCGGTTTATTGAAGGCGGGCCGTGCGCGTTTTGCAGTACTGGCCGTTAGTTTGGGTGTTGGGGTATTTGTGGCAGGCTGTAACAAAAATAAACCTGAGGCACTGGCAGAAGGAAAACTTTATATACGCATTGTGCAGGTGGACAAAGACGGAGCTAAAAGTTATTCTAAAGTAGTTACTGTGGTAAAACGATAGGATACTTGATGCGGGGTATCGGATACTGGATACGTGGATGCTGGCTCATAGATTATAGATCATAGATCTGGCATCAGGTATTATACATCCAGCATCGAACATCCGGCATCGTACAACAAGCATCTCACATCATAAAATTCCCTGTGGTTACTATTCCGGACGGGAAGGTAGCTGCAGGGTTTTTTTTGTGCGTTTCGGAGGGTGTTTAGTGTTGAATGTTCAATATTCAATGTTCCATATTCAATTATTCAATGGTGGCCCCCACGTCGTACAACCTGCAGCGCACACGGCAGTGGTTGCGCAGTGTTGCCCGTGCCAACAGTTGATGCGGCATAGATATTGTTCATATAAATTATAGTAACCATATTTTTTGATTTAAAAGCATGGTATATGAACAGTAAAAAAAAAGAGAGCGGCTTTGAAAAGCTAGCTAATAAAATTACCTACTGGACCGGCTCATCACTGGCTTTTGGCCTGGCTGCGGTAGCGGTGATTGTGTGGCTCATTACCGGCCCGCTCTTTAAATTTTCGGATACCTGGCAACTCGTTATCAATACCGGCACCACTATTATTACTTTCCTTATGGTATTCCTGATACAGAAAACTCAAAATAAAGATAGCAAAGCTATTCAGCTAAAGCTGAACGAGCTGATTGCTGCCAGCCGGAAGGCCAGTAACCGGATGGTAGATATTGAAGACCTTGATGAAGAAGAATTAGACACGCTGCATAAATTTTATGAACGCCTGTCAGATAAGGCGGAGGCGGCCAAAGACATACATGAATCACACTCTATTGATGCCGCAGACCAGCTACAGAATGAAAAAAATAAACCGGACAATAGGTAATAATCAGCCGGCTATTCATTTGCCTTGAGCCGCTATAAAGAGTTGTTACCGTACCTGGACATTACAGCTTTGCCTGAGCCGGTGATAACGGTGCGGAAACCTGTCTTATCATTCACACTTTTAAATAGTTACAGGCTGACGATATGGTTATTATATAATGTTAATAAACAACTTATTTTAAAAAAAACGTTATGAAACAAACCGATACTTACCTCGAAGATTTCCAGCATTTCATGGCGCTGAGGCTAAAAGCCTCAACCGACTTTGTAGAAGGCCGGTTTGAAGCTTTAAAAAATATATCCGCCGAAAGCGCACCTGCCACCATCTTTCCACCCTCGGGTATTTGTATAGAGGGCGCTGAATCGGTAAACAGCTTTAATGAAAAAGGTGCAGACGCTTTTTTACCCGGAGCAAAAAACAGGTTCGAGGTAATGCACCAGGATGCCGACGCACATTTAGCTTACTGGACAGGTATTCAACGCTCTACTGTAAAAATGAAAGGAAAAGACGACGAGGTTGAATTTAATTTGCGCATTACAGAAATATTCAGGAAAGTGAACAATGAGTGGAAGCTTATCCATCGTCATGCAGATCCATTGAAAGAATAAACCGCTGCGGCGTACAGGTAAATAGGGAGCGGTAATCAGTTGCCAGACTGCTGCAGGGAATTTGAAATGGTATTCCATTTAACCCCGGCAATACTTCCTTCAGTGGACATAGCAGCAGGTACAAATTGTAATATCATGAAAAAAACAGGTACCAATCTTATTGTTGAATACCTGTTTCATAAAGCTTTTGACTATACTACCTTAAAGCTAAGGTAATAATACCCTGTCTATGACATGCACCACGCCATTGGTGGTGATCATATCGGTTGCAGTAATATTAGATGCAGCCGTGTTACCCGTGCCTTTTACTTTGGCGCCACCTGCCAGTGTGATCGTAACTTTTCCGCCGTTCACGGTTGTTGGCATGGCTCCTTCAGTAAGATCTGAAGAAAAAATGCGGCCACTGATTACATGATAGGTAAGAATAGCTGCCAGCGTATTGGCATTGGCTGCCTGTATATCGGCGATGGTAGCAAAACCTGCTGCCTGGAAAGCGGCATTGGTGGGAGCGAATACCGTAAGCGGACCTGCGCCTGATAAAGCGGCAGCAACATTGGTGTTACCGGTACTGGCTCTAACTACGGCTGCTACCAGGAAGGAGAAGTTTGTATTGGCTTGTGCTAATTGTACAATATTAGCCGATGGTGGCATCAGCACTTTATTAATAACATGAACGACGCCATTTCGGGCATTCACATCTGCTGATCCAACTTTTGCACCATTCACAAACACACCTGAGCTGTTTTTAGTAACATAGGTTTTAATGTTTGCTGCTGTATTTAGCTCTGTAGTACCGGAGGGTATGCTGCCTGATGCATACTTTTCTCCCAATACATGGTAAAGCAGTATTTTCTTCAGGTCATCTACCGGCACTGCATTGATCGCCGCTTCTGTACCGAGGCCTGCCGCCTGGAAGGCGCTGTTGTCTGGAGCAAATACAGTAAGAGTGCCATTGGCCGACAAGGTTTCGGTGAGACCGGCTCTTATCACTGCCGTTTTCAAAAGAGATAAATTAGCGTTTTCGCTCACCAATACGGTAATAGTTTTAGAGTTGTCAGACGGCATGCCATCGTCATCCTTTCCGCAGGATGCCAGTAACATAGCAGGAAAAGCGGCGATGAAAGCGGTTTTGAGTAGCTGATTCATGGTTTGTGATTTTAAATTTATATAGTTAATAATAGTTTTATAAAATACCTTTATTTCTATTTTATGTATCTTTTTGTACTAAATATTCGCAAAGTTTATGCCAGTATCAAATTTTTTGGTTTATTATTAAACTAATATTTTCTATATTATCTCAATTAGGCATCTTTTTTGACAAAAAAAAGTAGTTTGGTAAGTTTTTTTGGTTTATTAATATACTATTTTTAATTTGCTATTAAATGCGCCAAATGATTAAAAAATGATGCTATGAATTATAGTTTAATAACTGATGTGATCCGTCTTACCGAGTCTTTTGAGTTAGCCAACCAGTCGGGCTTATATACACCCGATGTGAATGGATTCCGGCAATGGGTGGTGGATACACAGGGTGCAGGGCAGGGGAGTGTAGAGCCTGATTGGGAGGGAAAGGAGAAAGGCCGTAGTGCCGAAAGCGCTATTAGCACCTTGCTGGTTCATATGAACCGTTATGCAAAATCTTATTCCAGGTCGGCTATTTACGGCTCGGAATTTTCTACGCAGGAGGAATTTTTTTACCTGATCAACCTGAAGGCTTATGGAGCTATGAGCAAAATGAAGCTGATCAGGAGGAATATACAGGACAAGCCAACCGGTATGCAGATCATCAACCGGCTTTTAAACAACGGATGGATAGAGCAGCAGCCTTCCCCAGAAGATAAGAGAAGTAAGGTGGTGAGTATTACAGTGAAAGGTGAGCAGGTGCTGGAACAGCAAATGGACCGGATCAGGCAGGCTACCAAAGTAGTGAGTGGCGATCTTTCAAGGTATGAGAAAATGGAACTGATCAGGATTTTAAACAAGCTGGATCATTTTCATAAACCCATATTTGAAGCGGGTATCGATAGCGCAGCATTGCTGGAGCGTGTAACCCAGGATTTTATGCCGTTTAGTAATTAAAGGTTATGTGTAAAAAGATTGCAATCATAGGGTCTGGTTTTGCAGGAATTTCTGCCGCCGCTTACGCGGCAAGAGATGGCAATGAAGTGTACGTTTTCGAAAAAAATGACGCAATTGGTGGCCGGGCCAGGCAAATGATTACGCCCAACGGCTATGTGTTTGATATGGGCCCGAGCTGGTATTGGATGCCGGATATTATAGAGCAGTTCTTTAAAGATTTCGGCTACCAAACCAGGGATTTTTTTGAACTGGTACCGCTGGATCCGCAGTTTAAAATGGTTTTCTCAGATGAGACCATTGCCGTTCCGCGGTCTTACGACTCTTTGAAAGCGCTGTTTGAAACAATGGAAAAAGGAGCGGGTGCCCGGCTGGATGCCTTTATGCGATCGGCACAACACAAGTACGATGTAGGGATGCGCGAATTGGTGACCCGCCCCTGTTACAGCTGGCTGGAGTTTGCCAGGCCCTCGGTAATCAGGAGCGCTTTTAAATTGAACCTGTTGTCTGACTTCAGGCGGTATGTTGGCCGTTATTTTACCCATCCTAAATTAAAGGCACTGATGGAGTTTCCGGTGATCTTTCTCGGGGCTTCTCCTAAAAATATACCTGCTTTGTATAGCCTGATGAATTACGGGGGATATGTGCTGGGAACCTGGTATCCCAAAGGTGGTTTTCATGAATTGGTGAGAGCCATGAAAACGGTTGCCGAATCTAAGGGAGCTATATTCAAAACCTGTTCTAATGTAGAAAAGATCGTTACCCGGAAAGGGCAGGCTACAGGTCTTTTTGTAAATGGTGCGTACATCGAATTTGATTTTGTGATAGGATCATCAGACTATCAGCATACCGAATCCTTGCTGGATGCACCTTTGAGGAATTACGGTGAGCAATACTGGGCCCAAAAGACCTTCGCCCCTTCCTGCCTGATCTATTACTTAGGCTTTAAAGAGAGAATACCAAGGCTGGGGCACCACACTCTTTTTTTTGAGAACGATCTTGATGATCATATTGATGCTATTTACAAAGAGAAGAAGTGGCCGGAGCATCCGTTGTTTTATGCATGTTGCCCGTCTAAGACTGACCCCGGAGTAGCGCCCGGGGGGCACGAAAACCTTTTTTTACTAATGCCGCTGGCTACAGGTATTGATGATGAGGAGCCAACCAGAGAGCGCTACCTGCAATTGATGATAAAAAGACTCGAACGATTTACGGGTGCAACCGGTTTGATGACGAAGCTCGACTATAAAAAAAGCTATTGTGTCAGCGACTTTATCTCTGATTATAACGCGTATAAAGGAAATGCTTACGGGCTGGCGAATACACTATCGCAAACCGCTGTATGGAAGCCGTCGATAAAAAACAAACATCTTCATAATCTATTTTATACCGGGCAGCTCACTGTGCCGGGTCCGGGTGTACCGCCTTCTATTATATCCGGGAAAATTGTAGCAACAGAGGTCAATAAAATTAAAATGTCGTCGTTATGAAACAAAAGTTCGATGAGCTTTCTTACCAGGTGAGCCGGAGCACTACCCGGCAGTACAGCACCAGCTTTTCAATCGGTATTTTCGCGCTTTATCCTTCCGTCAGGCAGGCTATTTATGCTATATATGGTTTTGTAAGGCTGGCCGATGAAATTGTAGACAGTTTTCATAATTATGATAAATCCCTATTGTTGCAACGCTTTAAAGAGCAGGCATTACAAGCCATCAATGAAGGCATATCTCTTAACCCTGTTATAAACGCTTTTCAGCAAACGGTACGGCGCTATCATATTGATCTTTCGCTGATTGACCAGTTTCTTTTCAGTATGGAGATGGACCTGGGTAGGATGTCGTATAATTCTGAGCTGTATAAAAAATATATCCTTGGATCGGCAGAAGTAGTAGGGCTGATGTGTTTACAGGTTTTTGTAAACGGCGATGCCCGGCAGTACGAACAACTAAAGCCGCAGGCTATGAAACTGGGGTCCGCATTTCAGAAAGTTAATTTTTTAAGAGATCTGAAAGACGATTACTGTAACCTGGGCAGGACCTATTTCCCTGATGTGGATATGCAGGCTTTCAGCAACACCATTAAAAAACAGATAGAAGAAGAAATTGCGGCTGAGTTTAAGGAGGCGCTTAAAGGAATTGTACAATTGCCCCGGTCCTCAAGGTTTGGTGTATATCTGGCTTATAAATACTATTGGTCATTATTTAAAAAGATAAAAAAAACGCCGGCAGAGCGTATTTTAAAAGAAAGAATACGTATTCCCAATAGCATGAAGTTGTCTTTGGCAATGAGCAGTTATTTTCAATACAAAATAGCGTGGTTCTGATAACAGGCCCCCAGTGCGCATAACTACAAATTGAGATGATGTATATTTTAGAAAGAACCCAGCAATTGAATTGTAGTATACCGGAAGCCTGGCGCTTTTTTTCATCGCCCCACAACTTATCGGTTATTACTCCACCCGAGATGAAATTTGTGGTATTGTCAAAATTGCGCGATGGAGAACTTTATGAAGGGATGACCATCGATTATAAAGTTTCGCCTCTTTTGAACTGGCCTTTAAGCTGGAGAACAGTGATTACACATGTAATAGAACAGAAAAGCTTTATCGATTTTCAACAAAAAGGGCCGTATCAATATTGGGAACATTTTCATGAGTTTACCGCCAATGAAGAAGGGGTGCTTATGAAAGACCGGGTTCAATACGAACTACCTTTCGGTGTACTGGGCAGCTGGATGCATCGGCTTGTAGTTCGTAAAAAATTACATCATATTTTCGATTATCGCTACAAGGTATTGGATAAGCTGTTTAATAAAAA
>JBCNOR010000026.1:0-17980 GCA_039593785.1 Niabella sp.
TCAGCCTCTCTTCTCAGGTAGGCGCTTTTTAATTGTAGTTGTTTATCGGTGGGAGTCAGGTAAAAGCCTCTTTTCCATGCATCAGGAAACTGGGGGTCGTACAGGTCAACCTGAAGACTGGCTCTGCAAATAGCTTCCGGAGCTTTTGCGGTACCCGATCCATAACTTACGGTTACTTCCCAGGGCACACTTATGATAATCAGATCAGCATTTT
This sequence comes from Niabella sp., assembly GCA_039593785.1. GTDB lineage: Bacteria > Bacteroidota > Bacteroidia > Chitinophagales > Chitinophagaceae > Niabella. The sequence continues at coordinate 215 of JBCNOR010000026.1, forward strand.
CTTCTGTACTGGGTAACCCAAAAACATTGTTTTCAGGGTTGCTAACTGCATTTTGATCGAAATTTTTTAAATCCAACATTGCTTAAAAAATTTGAAAGGGGCCGCAAGATACGCCGATTGTATGATAAGAGAGATTAAAATATCTTAATTTCATGTATCTCCAAACAAGGTTCCAATAACTTCATTTATTAGCTTTATATAATCTAAAATATTAGGATAAATATATTGTTTGTTGATATTCAAATAAAAAACCTCACAAGTTGTTGACCTGTGAGGTTTTTATATTTGTCCTTCTTGCTCCGTATAAATATTAAAACAAAAACCAAGCCTAACCTGCTATTTTTTCAATTTATCTTTAAAAGCGATCTTAAATTTATCCACTTTAGGTCTTATCACCACTTTGCAATATGGGTTTTTGTTTTCGTTGCCATTAAAATAACCCTGGTGATAGTCTTCTGCGGCGTAAAAATGACGGAAGGGTTTGATCTCAGTCACGATAGGATCAGGAAAAGCCCCGCTTTTATCTAAAGCATTTTTATAGTATTCTGCCTTTTCCTTCTGATTATCATTGTGATAGTATACACCACTCCTGTATTGTGTGCCTACATCATTTCCCTGGCGATTTAACGTGGTGGGGTCATGTGTCTTCCAGAAAATTTCTAATAATTCATCAAAAGAGACCACAGCGGGATCATAAACAATCTGAAGGGCTTCGGCAAAGCCGGTATTGCCGGTGCAAACTTCTTCGTAGGTAGGATTTTTTGTATTCCCATCCGTATAGCCGCTGGTTACTTTTTCCACGCCATTCACATCCTGGAAGATGGCTTCCGTGCACCAAAAACAGCCGTTTGCAAAAGTGGCTGTGTCTTTCTTATTTTCCATTGTTGATTTTTTATTTTCCGGACCCGTAAATTGAACGGACTCTAATTTGCTGTTCTTCTTCTGAGCGCAGGCGCTAAAGGCAGTTAAGATAGTCAAAAGAGCCGGCAAAAGAATTTTGTGCATTGTTTATTTTTTAATCTAACAATACCTACGGTTAAAAGTTTATTGTGGTTTGCCACTGGTTGTTAAAGCATTTTTAAACCTGCCCGGAGATCAAATTATCGTATCTAAGCATTATCGAAAATAGGAAATGCAGCAATTAATGCTGTAATTTTGCTGGTTTTACGAGGAGACGAATCACATGAAATTATACCCCGAATCGGCGGCGTTACAGTTAGAGTTTGAAAAGGTGAAAGAACTTTTGGTAGCCCATTGCCAGAGCAATTTTGCGCAGGAAAAGGCAAGCCAGCTGCGCATTCATACCCATAAAAAATTTGTTGATGCAGAGCTGAGGCAGTCGCACGAGTTTAAGCAACTCCTGATCAACGGCATTTATTTTCCCAACGACTATATTTTAAATCTTGCAAAAGAATTAAAGCTTTTATCCATTTCAGGCGCTGTTTTGCAGGGGGAAGACCTTATACAGATCCGTAAGCTGGCAGAAAGCATTGAGAAAATATTTCGCTGGTTTAACGATGAGCGTAAAGGCGCTTACTCCGGGCTTTACGAGATTGTGCGGCATACTTATTATGAAAAAGCTATTATTGAGCTGATTGATGAAATAATAGATGATCAAGGTAACGTAAAGGATTCTGCCTCTGAAGAATTAAAAGATATCCGGTTGAGCCTGTACCGAAAAAGAACAGAGCTGAGGAGAATCTTTGACCGTATCATTTCAAAGATGAATAAGCAGGGATACCTGGCCGAAATCGAGGAGAGCTTTATGAATGGCCGCAGGGTGCTGGCGGTTTTTGCCGAACATAAGCGCACCGTAAAAGGTGTTCTGCATGGTGAAAGCGATAGCCGTAGAACGGCATTTATTGAGCCGGAAGATACCATGCACCTGAATAATGAGATCAGCGACCTTGAAAACCAGGAACGGAAAGAAGTGTACCGCATATTACGGCAGTTAACTTCTAAACTTTCTAAGTATGCCGACCTGCTGGATGTTTATCATACGATAGTAGGGGAATATGACTTTGCACGTGCCAAGGCAAAATTTGCCGTTGATGTTAATGGTGAGTACCCGATTGTACACGATAAGGCTTTTGTGCACCTGGTTAATGCCTACCACCCGCTTTTATATTTATATAATAAAAGGGCTGATAAACCAACCATCCCGGTTTCGATCAGCCTTGATGAAACCAGGCGGATACTGGTGATCAGCGGTCCGAATGCCGGTGGTAAAACCGTGACCATGAAAACCATTGGCTTGCTGCAGATGATGTTGCAGAGCGGTTTACTGGTGCCTGTACACCCGTCAAGCGAATTTGGTATTTTTAAACAACTGATGATCCATATAGGCGACACCCAAAGCCTGGAATTTGAGTTGAGCACCTATAGCAGCCACCTGATCCACATGAAGCATTTTATGGAAAATGCCAATGGTAAGACCTTGTTCTTTATTGACGAGCTGGGTAGCGGTAGCGACCCCAACCTGGGTGGCGCTTTTGCTGAAGTGATTTTACTGGAGCTTTTACGCAAACATTCGTTTGGTGTAGTAACTACCCACTACCTGAACCTGAAAGTAATGGCGGGGAAAACTGCTGGTATCGTAAACGGAGCGATGGCGTTTGACGAAAAAAGACTGCAGCCTCAATACCAGCTCATCGTGGGTAAGCCGGGAAGCTCCTATACTTTTTCTATAGCAGAACGCATTGGGTTGGAAAAAAGACTGATCGAAAAAGCCCGTGGGTTGGTGGAAGAAGATCAATATCGGCTGGATAAGCTATTGAATCGTACCGAGCAGGATTTGCGGGATATTGCTAAAAAAGATAAGGAGCTGGAGCGATTGATCAAAGAAAATGAGCGCCTGCAGAAAGAGATGCAGCAGGTGATGGATAAGGAGCGCCATAAGCAACAGGTGGCCGTGCTACGGGAACAGAATAAAATAAGTGAAGACCGTATTACTTATTTGAAGGATATGGAGCGCAAACTGAAACAAATTACGATAGAATGGAAGAAGGAGGAAGATAAACAAAAACTGATCAAACAAATGGCTGCCCTGCTGTTCAACAGGCCCGAAAGTAAAAAGGCCAGCAAAATGCAGAAGAAGCTGGAAAGTAAGTACAGTGAGGTAGGTGGTGATATAAAAGTGGGTGATAAAGTGAAGATGAAACGGAATCACCAGGTAGGAGAGGTGTTGGAAATTAAAAGCAAACGCGCTGTAGTGAAAATTGGCTTGCTGCCGATGCAGGTGGAGTTAAGCGATTTGATCGTAGTAAAAGAAAACACACCTGCATAATGCGTAAACCATTTTCGCGATATTCTAATTTTAGATACTGAACCCGCCGGTATTTTTTGGGGCTTGTGACAATATCAAAAAATAATAATACCAATTTCATGAATCAATCACCTCGCCGGAAATTTTTAAAGAATGCTGCGGTTGTAGCCGTGGCGCCAACTATTTTAAGCATGCAACAGCAAAAGAAGTCAACCATCATCCATCATGTTTTTTTCTGGCTAAAAGAGCCGGGGGATGCCCATGCAAAAGAGCTGATAAAAGGTTTGCAAACACTAAAAGCCATACCGCAGGTAAAGAAATTACTGGTGGGTGTTCCGGCATCTACCGAAAAACGAGAGGTGGTAGATAATAGTTTTCATGTATCAGAACTGATGTACTTCGATAGCGTGAAAGACCAGAATGCTTACCAGGTGCACCCGGTACATAAAGCTTTTGTGGACCAATACAGTCATCTCTGGGAAAGAGTAGTGGTATATGATATGCTTACGGAAGATTAAAGGCTAAACAATTTTCCGGATGAATTAATCTTCTACCCGGATGGTTTTTTCTCCGTAAAAAGGCTGACCATTTTCAGCGAATCCCTGAACGGTGATCAGGTATACTCCTTTTTGATCACTGGTATGAAAGATCAGTTGATTATCTTCCTCTTTACCAAGCCTTTTAAAGGGCTGCCACAAAACTGTGCTCAGGTATTCAGGGAATTCCTGTTTTAGTAATGTGGTATCCATACCTAAAAAAGTGCGGGGTAAATAAACCAGGCTGGCAGCAGGCAGGTACATGTTGTTTTGATAATCGCATCCCTGGTAAATGATCTCGCCTGTAAAACTACGATACTTTTGCCCCATCACCGGCCATTTATAAGGTATGGTATGATTAGGACAATTAAGGATATTGTACTGGCATACATAGTCGCCGCATGGATTGGCTCTGCCCATTGTCCCGTAATCTCTTTTCGATTTTACAATAACAGTTTCCATAGTGCCCGAAAACTTTTCCGTCTTGTCCGTTTTTAGTAAAGCCTGCAGATCAGGCGCCTGTTCCCGGTGAACAGGTTTGTAAACGGGTACTTCAACATTGGAGTGAGCCGCCACCAGTGAGTCCTCTGTTTGAACGTAATAGTCGCCATTTTTCTTACCCATACCTTTTACAAAAAGCTTTCTGCCGTCGTTTACCAGCAGCTCATCATTTGAAAGCGGTAATATGCCCTCTTCATTTGTTTTTAAAAAGGAGAAATCGGACTCTCGGAATAGTACCAGGTCCATTGGCTTTTTTACGCGCTTTCCAAACCGCGCAAGCTTTAGCCGAACAACAGGTTTCAGAAAACTTCCGGTAGCAGGGCTGCTCATTAGAAGGGTTTCCGTTTCCTCCATATTTTTCATCCTGATGATATGCCTGAGAAGAATGGCGCTGTCTAAAATATTGCGGCGCTTTAAAAAAGACGATTCATTATAAGCAACCATACCCAGGTCATGATCCGACTCGATATTTTTCATCATCTCAAAGTTCATACGGCTTAACAAAGCGCAACTTATGGTAGCAATGGAATTGAGCGGGTTTCCACTTTTATCGGTTACGGCAACTTTTAGCGCAACGCTGTCCCTTGTTTTGTATATTTCCCTGTCCGTTTCCAAGCGCAATTGATTCTTGTTATTGTAGTGGGCAAAAAAGTAGGACCCTGCTAAAATATTATTTTGTTCGTCTGCTATAAACAGTTTACATAGTCCCCGGGCAAAGTCGTTGAGCAAAACCGTTAGCTTTTTAGACGAGCTGATATCAAACGGATGAACGGAGGGTAGCCCGGTTATGTCTGCCATAATTAATTGTAAGCTCCTTTTTTCCCTGGACCACAGTTCGATGGTAAGCGAATCGTTTACCACAACATCCGGTATCTCAAACCGTATTCCATTGGAAGCAACAGGGGGCAAAAGGAATTTTGCCTGGGCGGTATTCTGCATATCCAGAGCAACAGCATATTGCCGGCCGGCTTTTGCATTTACGTAAAACGCGCTGGCGCCATTCGCAATGGTTTCTATAGTATCTATTACCTGGTCATTTTCCAGTAAGAGCGCAGGTGTGGAGGTTGCGGTATGCTTATCGGTTACTTCCCAAAATACCCTATTCGAATATCCGGGCGCCAGGAAGCCGCTTTCAGGATAAAAGGATGCGGACAGATTTGTTTTAAACCCGGTGTTTTCCGGTATCCTGATCCTGTTCTTTACTGTATCTCCGTTATAAATAGTGGTAACGGACAGGGAGCGGTTGGTTGTTTTTATATCTTTTAAATGAATATAAATAATGCCTTTGCCATAATTATCCAGGTCGAGCGTGCGCGGTTTTTCGCCTGGTAACTGGTACCTGCTACGGGCATCCTTAAAAGTGAGCTGGTAAGATTCGGGAACGATCTCATGGCGGATGGCTATTTTATCATCTGTAGAGAGGGAGTCTGAGATATGCAGCGATGTACTAAAGGCTTTCTCACCTGTTCTTGCGTATAGGGTTAGTGGCTTGAAGCCGGTACCAACCGGGATATGGTGCGCGTCCAGGATGTTGGTATAAGCCACCAGGTTATAGCTGCCGGCTATTAGCGAATCGGGTAAAAGCATATTGCCAGTTGCAATGCGGTTATAAATGGGGAACTTTTTTAATGCCACCATCTGGCTGGATACAGGATCATATAACCCTAATGTTAATACATCGGCAGTATCCCGAACCTGTGATTGCTTTTCAAACAGGTAAGCAGCAAACCAGAGTTGTTCATTGGGGGTGTAAATAACCTTGTCGGTGGCAAGGTATATTTTCTGTAATGCAGATCGCGCAGGTAGCGGTGTCTTGCCGGGCTGTTGTTGTGCGCTTGCTATATTTACTCCAAGCAATAATATAACCAGCAGCGTATTTTTGACCATTTCAACAGGAGTTTATTATAAGACAAGTCGATACCAGCCACTAATCTAAGAAACAAAACGCAATGGGCACAGGCTAGTGTAATATTACAGTACCCAGTTGATCGGTTATTTCCCGCTCCATATCTTTTAACGAGCGATGGATAAAATGAAGTTCCCTGAATTTTTCATAGGCCTTATCCTGTTCCATATCCTGCTGGTTCTGCAATAACATCCGCTTGATCTTTTTGAGCTTCAGGTATCTTATTGCCGATATAACAATATCCTTGGTACGATCTTCAGAAATAAGCTTGAACCGGTTGAGCTCCTCCTCATTGCCATCAGAAACGGTTCTTAAAAAAGCTTCATACTCCTGCTTAAAGAGCGTACGCTGGTAGCCCATGTTTTGCCCGGCCTTTTGAATCCACTTTTTACTTTCTTCGTAAGGGTGATTTAAAAGGGAAATAACAAAGCTGCTGAGTTGCTTGTCCTCATGATAAATAAAGTATTTATCATTAAACAACTTGGGGTTGCGTTGAACCAATTCCTTTATGGCATGCACCAGGTTGTAAACATCTTTATCCTCAATATCCAATTCATCGATCTCGCCAAAAACATAATCAGCTATCAATATATGATCATCCCAGTACCGGTTGCCATATTCTAATAAAATTCTTGCCAGCTCCCTTTCCTGCAGCTGATCTTTAAAAAGCATATCGAAAGTAGCATCATCAAAATTAGTGGCTTCTGCCTGGGCTACAGCTTCTTTATCAGCGCCCGGAAATGCTGATTTTCGTTCCTGTGTGCTAATGCGATCCCTGATATATTTATTAACTAAAGCATTCAGGCCGGCTTCATCGATATTTAAAATGGAGGAAGATTGCTTAATATAATCCTGCTGTCGTGTGAAGTCTTCCGTTTTATTAACCCGCGATATCGATTCTGCGATCTTATTAACCAGCTCAGACTTTTTAGCCGGATCGTTCCCGATATCTTTTAAAGAAAGTTCCAGCTGGAAAAGAATAAAGTCTTTTTTATGCTGGTTAATAAATTGAACAAATGCGGAAGCTCCCACCTTGTTCACATAGCTGTCCGGGTCTTCGCCATCAGGAATCAGCACCAGCTTTACATTCAGCCCTTCTTCCAGGGCAAGATCCAGGCCTCTTAAAGCGGCTTTTACACCCGCACTATCACCGTCATAAATAATAGTGAGGTTATTGGTATACTTTCTTACCAGCCTCAGCTGGTCAATGGTAAGCGAGGTGCCGCCTGAAGCTACTACATTTTCAATCCCCGCCTGGTGAAGTGATACCACATCAGTATATCCTTCTACCAGTAAACACTCATCTGCTTTATCAATGGCTGCACGTGCAAAATAAGAACCATAAAGGATCTTACTTTTAACATAGATCTCGTTCTCGGGCGTATTGATATACTTGGGCGCTTTTTCATTGGTCTTTAGTATTCTTGCACCAAAGCCAATTACCTTACCGCTATTATTGTGAATGGGGAAGATCACCCGCCCGCGGTAATTATCCTGCAAATTGCCATTACGTTCGGCTATCAACCCGGTTTTTAAAAGCAGCTCCCTGTTGTACTGGTGCGACAGGGCCTCATCTGTAAACGCGGTTCTCGACTCGGGCGAATAGCCCAGTTTGAACTTTTCAATAATACCTTCCCGGAAGCCCCTTTCCTTAAAATAGCTTAAACCAATATCCCTGCCTTCTTCTGTTTTAAAAAGCTGGTCGATAAAAAACTGCTCAGCAAAACTGTTAATAATAAAAAGACTGTCGGCCGTTTGAAATTGTTCTTTCTGCTCCTGGCTTACAAATGTTTCCTCCACTTCAACACCATACTTATTGGCCAGCCATTTTAAAGCTTCTACATAGCTGTATTTCTCATGCTCCATGACGAAGCTGATGGTGTTGCCACTTTTACCACAACCAAAACATTTATAAATTTCTTTAGAGGGAGAAACCGTAAAGGAGGGTGTTTTCTCATTATGGAAAGGGCAATTGCCCAGGTAATTAGCCCCTCTTTTTTTCAATTTTACAAACTCGCCCACCACATCAATAATATCTATGCGGGAAAGAATTTCCTGTATCGTCTGCTGCGAAATCACGCGGCGAAATTACGGAATAGAGAGCGATTTTTTTCTTTAACCGCCATGTCGCAATGGCGCAAAAGAAGATAGTTTCCGGTTATTCATTAGGATACCTGGCGCCTTCGCGGCTTTGCGGTTGAAAGCCAGGGACATAATATATGAATATCTATTACTTCTCCAGGTTCTTCAACTGTATATTCCTGAAATCAATCGGTTGTCCCTCGCTTTGTAAAGCAATATATCCTGAAACCAGCGGTTTACCTTCTACTTTTTGTTTCGGGTCGTAACGGTTGGCCACACCACCTCCAATGCTGGGTTGGGAATATTGCAGCACCGTATCGCCGTTGATCATATGTGTAATAAGCGAGTCGCCTAATACAATCAGCTCGGCAGTTACCCATTCCCCGGGTGGGTAGGTTTTGGAAGTTGAGTTCAGGCAATGACCGTTATATTTAGTTCCCTGGTAAACGATTTCGGTTCCGGGGGAGCACATATTACCCGTAGGTCTTGGTTTGCCATCAGGCAGACCTGCCAGAAATTGCATTTCAACTGATATAGGCCAATCCTGCTCTTTGGGCATGGTACGCGGGTCCTGCGAGTGGTACATGACCCCGCTGTTTAAAATAGTGTAGGAGGGAGCATCCTTCATCCAGCCATCCACGAAGCGGTATTCCATTTTCAGATGATATTTTGAAAAAGGTGTTTTATAATAAAGGTGACCATATCGCTCCTTAAAGCCGTCATACTGATCATAACGTACTTTGATGATACCATCTTCGACACGGAATGTTTGCCCGTAGTTGTCACCTACTTCGTGGTGGTGTATTTTCACAAACCAGTCTTTCAGATCTTTACCGTTAAAGAGGGTGGTCCAATCATCATTTGTTTTTACTTTGGAAGTTTTGGGCGAACAGGCGGTAATTACTGTAATGATAAACAGGAGACCCGCTGGTATATAACGCATATGGAAAGTTTAGCAGCAAAATAGGTTTTAAATATCAATTGAGCAATTAATTGCGAGATTGAGGTTGCTCAAACGTTTGCGCGTTCAATAGATGTATCATTGTTTTAATTTTATAAAGTATTGAACTGAAAGGTCGCTAAGGCGCAAAAATTACAGGCGTATTTCTTTCTTAAAGCATTGCGTCATCGCCCTGGCGGTAAAAAACTGATAAGCAACTCCTTCGGCTTCCAATATCTGACAATCATTATTACTTGCACTTAAAGCGCGCTATTATGAAAAGATTTTTATTTGCTATAACCCTTTGCGGCATTATGAGTGGTGTGGCAGCACAAAGTAATTATACCCCGTCTGCTCCGGTTATCGAAGCACGCAAACAGTTCCAGGATATGAAGTTTGGACTTTTTATTCATTGGGGCGTTTTTAGTATACCCGGTGATGGCGAATGGGTAATGAACAACCGGAAGCTCCGGATTCATGAATATGCACATTTAAAAGATTTTTATAACCCGCAGGCTTACGATCCCAAACAATGGGTGGCGATGGCCAAGGCGGCTGGTATGAAATATATCACTTTTGTATCGCGTCATCACGATGGCTTTAGCAACTGGGATACGAAACAGTCTGACTGGAAAATTACCAATACGCCTTACAGGAAAGATGTTTTAAAAATGCTGGCGGATGAGTGTAAAGCGCAGGGCATCAAGCTTTGTTTATATTATTCTTTACTCGACTGGACGAGGGAAGATTATCCATGGAGAACCGGGCGCACCGGTCAGCATAGCGGTCGCACAGGCAAAGGCGATTATGCGAGCTACTTACAATTTATGAAAGCACAGTTAACCGAGCTGCTCACCAATTATGGAGAAATAGGTACGATCTGGTTCGATGGTCATTGGGACCAGACCAACCCGGAAGGACATACAGATCTTTCATCGAGGCTGGACTGGAAGTATGATGAAATTTACAGCCTTATTCACCGTTTACAGCCGCAATGTATGATCGGCAATAATCACCATCAAACACCATTTGCCGGTGAAGATTTCCAGATGTTTGAAAGAGACCTGCCCGGTGAAAATACATCTGGATTAAGTTACCAGAAAGCCTCTGATGCCCTGCCCCTGGAGACCTGCGAGACGATGAATAATTCCTGGGGATTTAACCTGGGTGATAAAAGCTATAAAAGTGCCAAAACAGTAATCCGTTACCTGGTAGGCGCTGCGGGTCGCAACGCAAACCTTTTACTAAATATCGGGCCGATGCCGAACGGAGATATCCAACAGGAGTTTAAAGATACGCTTCAGGCTGTAGGAAACTGGATGAGTAAATATGGGCATACCATTTACGGAACCCGGGGCAATATAATGCCTCCACAAAAATGGGGGGTGGTTACGGCAAAAGAAAAGAAATATTACCTGCACCTTTTAAACACGGACAGCATCAGCACTATTGATTTGCCCTTTGCTGATAAAAAGCTGGGTGCAGTTTCCTTAAATGATGGTAGTAAGGTTGACTTGAAAAGAATACAAAATAAATGGCAGCTTACCATTCCGCAAGCTGCCAGGGCAGAAAAAGTTGATTATATTATTGAACTAAGTGTGTTATAATAAATCGATGTTGCTATAGTTTTTAGCTTGCCAAAGGAGTGGGCGTGTCAAAGCTTAAACATTCTTTCAATTCTTTTTCAGTATAAGATAAGCCATATTGCTTTAATACCTCATCTGGTACACCATTCCACTGGTTGGGACGGTTACCTGCATAGCCCAGGTCTTTAACACCAATTTCAGAGGTATAAAAGCCGGTAACGGTGAGGTCGCGCATAGTAGAGAAGAAAGCAACACCCGGCGCTAGATCCTTTTTATCTTTTGCTTTTTCAGGGTAGGCGATCAGATCTACTATTTCAATCCGCTGTGGATCGGTAATATCTTTAAAGGTTTTTCCAAACTTCTTCAGGCAATGCACATCCAGCCATCTCAGGCCCCCGCGCATGGGAACCTGTAAGCGGGGTTGGTCCTTAACGGTGAATTCGATAAAGTCGGTCACTTTGGCATCGCTGGCACTGCCGCTTACTTCATCTTTTGGAATAATGATATCTCCCAAAATTGTTAAGGTAGCTAATTCATGCGCGGTAAAAAAATCAGGCATCCGCTTTACGGCTTCTTCGTTTTGTTCCTCATCTTCATAACGATGAATACCCGGCTTTGCTGCGTCGGTAGCTTTAGCTTCTTCTTTTTTGGCGGCAGGAGTACAACCTGTTGCGATAGCAGCTGATGCCAGTGCCGAGGCCGCTATATATTTAAGGGAATCGCGACGTTTCATATCTTTATTTTAAGAATGACAGATGATAGTTGACAGATGACTGTAATCGGAACTGTCAACTGTCATCCAACAACTTTCAACTATAGGTTTTGCTTTTTCATTTCGTCAATAATATACTCACTGGCTCTCATGCTTAATGCTAAAATGGTCCAGGTAATATTTTTATCGGCCTGCGAAGTAAACTGGCTGCCGTCTACACAAAACAGGTTGTTACAATCATGTGCCTGGCTCCATTTGTTGAGCGCCGAAGTTTTGGCATTGTCGCCCATACGCGCCGTGCCGGCCTCATGAATGATATAGCCCGGTTTGTCAAGGCCATAATTGTTTTCAGGTCCATCATCACCCCAGGTAATAACCGCGCCCATATTGTGCATGATCTCTTTAAAGGTTTCTTTCATGTGCTTGGCCTGCTTGATCTCGTAATCGCTTTGTTTTACATCAAAGCGTAAAACCGGGATACCATATTTGTCTACTACGTTAGGATCAATTTCACACTTGTTATGCTCAAAGGCAACCGCTTCTCCGCGGCCACCCATACCCACGGTTGCACCATAGAAATACCTGGCATCTTCTTTCAATGAAGCGCCGTATCCACCAGCTTCCTTCTTTTTGCCGTTTACCTCATGCTTGCCATTCATACCTTCCAGGCCCATACCAAACCCGTATGAGGGCTGACCGAAGCCTCCCCAGTATTCAATATGATAGCCACGCGGGAAATCGAGTTTTTTATTATCACCCCACCAGGGTGTATAAACGTGCATACCACCCACGCCATCTTCATTGTAGCGCTTCCGTCCAAACAACTGTGGCAGGTAACCGCCCATGGCTGCGCCATTACTATCCTGCAGGTATTTGCCTACTACATTGCTGCTATTGGCCAACCCGTTTGGATGTCTTTGTGATTTAGAGTTCAGTAACAAGCGCGCTGTTTCGCAGGCGCTGGCGGCTAATATAACCACGCGGCCCTCCACCTGGTATTCCAGCATATCTTCTTTGTTCACGTAAGATACACCCGTTGCCTTGCCTTCTGTATCGGTTAATACTTCCCTTGCCATGGCATTGGCAATTACATCCAGCTTACCGGTTTTTAAGGCGGGGTATATTAAAACATTCGATGAAGAAAAATCGGCCTTGGCCATGCTGCAGTTTCTTCCGCACTGTGCGCAGAAAAAACAAGCGCCCCTGTCCTCATTAATCGTTTTAGTAAGAATAGAGAGCCTGGAGGGAATTACAGGTATATTGGCTTTTTCCGCGCCCTTTTTTATGAAAAGCTCATGCAGCCTGGGTTTGGGAGGTGGTAAGAAAATACCATCAGGTTCGTTGGGTATATTCTCCACGCTTCCGAATATGCCGATCAGCCGGTCTACTTTATCATAGTAAGGCTTAATATCATCATAAGTAATAGGCCAGTCGGCGCCCACACCATCGTTGCTGTAACCTTTAAAATCCTTCGGGCCGAACCGAAGCGATATACGGCCCCAGTGATTTGTTCGGCCACCCAGCATGCGCGCCCTGAACCATTCCCATTCGGTACCGCTGGCACGGGTATAGGGTTCGCCTTCTATTTCCCATCCGCCATAACAGGCGTCAAGGTCACCAAAAGGCCGGTATTTTGTAGCCCGGCCGCGGCGTGGCGACTCCCAGGGATTCTTGAGCTGGTAAATCTCTTTCTGGGGGTTGTACATAGGACCGGCTTCGAGCATGCATACACTCAAGCCTGCATTAGCCAAAGTATAGGCAGCCATACCGCCTCCGGCTCCTGACCCTACAATAACAACATCATACTTTTTGGGCTGTTTCTTAATCTGTAAATCCGACATATAGCAAATATGTTTAGCGAGAAAAAAATTACAATATACAAATATGGCCAAAAATCTGCAAAATCTATTTTGCAAAATTTGGCAAACTGGTTTTATTCATTAAACTTTGAGCAACAATCTGATTTCATGCGCAATCGGTTTTCGTCTTTTTTTATTTTTTTACTGATTATCATCATCGGCTTCCTGGCATATTTTCTTGGAAGAAAGAGTGCGTCGAAAACCGTAGACAATGTAATAATGAATGATGTCCTGATCAAACAGATTGCAGAGCTTTCTGCACTCGAAGTTCAGGGTAATGCAAGCATTAAGAGTAGCAATATAGCAAATGATGGCAGTATTACCGATAATTTTAAAAAATTGTTTCTCGAGCGAACATTTAATATTTCCGTACCTTACGTAGCCAAATACGGAATCAACCTCGACAACCAACGGATTAATATTGAGGAAAAGAATAAACAGGTTTTTATTGTATTGCCCAATCCTAAATTGTTGAGCTATGAGCTGAGGCTGGACCGCACTAATGCTTCTACAAAAAAGGGTTTATTCGAGGGTAATGACGAAGCGGCTTATAACAAGCTGATACAAAAGCTATATACACAATCAAAAGCACAGCTGGAGGGCAATGCCGGTTACCAGGAGCAATCGAAAGAGAAGATCCGGAAAATTATCAAAGATTATTATGCCCCTTTGAATTTTGAAGTAGAAGTGAGTTTTAGCAACGAGTTGAGGAGTAAAGTAACTGAAGAAGCCAGGCAATAAGATGTAACATGTATCTCTAAATAAATAGTTAATACTTATAAACATTACATGCAATATGAAAAAAAGTCTTTCCGGTTCTCGTAGAAGTTTTATCAGGAATGCGGCCATTGTAGGCGCAGGGGTAACTATTGTGCCCCGCAATGTATTGGGACGTGGTTTTGTAGCTCCCAGTGATAAATTAAATATTGCCGGTATCGGAGCCGGTGGTAAGGGTGAGAGCGATTTGTCCTCTTTTGCCAAAAGTCCCAACGTGAATATCGTTGCGCTTTGTGATGTAGATGATCGCCAGGCTGCAAAGTCACGGTCGAATTTCCCCAAGGCCAATTATTACAAAGATTTCCGGGAAATGCTGGAAAAGGAAAAGAATAATATTGACGCCTGCAGCATCAGTACTCCCGATCATACACATGCGGTGGCAACCCTGGCGGCTATGCAGCTCGGAAAACATGTGTATACACAAAAACCATTGACGCATGATATTTACGAAGCGCGTATTTTAACGGAAGCAGCTAAAAAATATAAAGTAGTCACTCAAATGGGTAACCAGGGAGCATCGGGTGATGGTGTTCGTAAAGCCAAGGAAATATACCAGGCAGGTCTTATAGGAGATGTATACGAAGTGCACTCCTGGACCAACAGGCCGGTATGGCCACACGGCTTACCCAAGCCCAGCGGTAATCATCCCATACCGCCTGAACTGAACTGGGACCTATGGGTAGGACCATCCAAGAAGGAAGAATATAATCCGGCTTATGTGCCATTTAACTGGCGGGGTTGGTGGGCATACGGAACCGGCGCCTTAGGCGATATGGCTTGCCATATTATGGATCCGATCTATCGTATCTTACCCATTAAGCATCCTGATTCGGCTGAGTGCAGTATTGCTAATCAGTGGAGCGATATGTGGAAAGAATCTAACTATATCGACAGCGCGCCGATGGCATCGATCATACACCTGAACTATCCACGTACCGATAAAAAAGGAAACCTGAAAGTTTCCTGGTATGATGGTGGTTTGTTACCTCAACGTCCTGACGAATTAGGTCCGGAAGAAGCTTTCGGAAACTGGGATGGTGGTTGCTTATTTATCGGTACAAAAGGTAAACTGCTGATGGACTGCTATGGCGCCAATCCCCGGTTATTGCCTACCAAATTAATGAAGGAGAAAACGATGCCGAAGGAAACCATTAAGCGGGTGCCTGAAGGTCATTATCTGCAGTGGGTGAACGCTTGTATTGCGGGTCATGGAAAAGGAGTAACCAGCTCACCATTCGAGTACGCAGGACCTTTTACCGAAAGTATATTAATGGGTAACCTGGCTATTCGCAGTGCCATGATGGTAAATCCCAAGTTAAAAGGCTGGGAAGATAAATATTTAGGCAGGAAGAAATTATTATGGGATTCTGTAAACATGAAGGTTACTAATTTCGACGAAGCCAACCAGTTTGTAAAAAGAGAGTACAGGGACGGCTGGAAGCTTACTTTGTAATCAGCAGTGTATAACTTAATTAAAACTTCCGCAGTTGCGGAAGTTTTTTTATGCGGTTCGCTGGCATAAATAAATCGTATCAACCCGATATGCCTAACAATACTGACCAGGGCTATATGCCGGGGTATGTGTATCCACAAATCAGTTGGATGCTTTTCGTATAGCCCCGGTCAGTGTCACCACTGGCCGGGAAGGGGGGAACCATATGCAATAATAATTTTGATACCTGTTATTATAAATATTAACCCATATGTCTGAACCATAGTTATAGTAATAAAAAAGGTCGCCAGCCGGCGACCTTTTTTATTGAACAAAATCATTTATACTACAGTCGTATCGTATCCATTACTTCAAAAGTTACTTCTTTAGGACCGTCTTTGGTATTGACCACTTCTGTCATTGTTTTAACTTTTTGGGGCGTTACAAGCGGAACCTTGCTGGTTGCTGCCGTAGCCGGGTTCTCTAACTGTGCGAGCGTAGGAGCAATAACCAAAGACACAATCGACATTAATTTAATCAGGATATTCATGGAAGGACCTGATGTGTCTTTTAAGGGATCGCCAACTGTATCACCTGTTACAGATGCTTTATGTGGTTCTGATTTCTTATAATACATTTCGCCATTGATCTCCACACCTTTTTCAAAAGACTTCTTGGCATTATCCCAGGCGCCACCTGAATTATTCTGGAACATTCCCAGCAATACACCGCTAACCGTAGCGCCTGCTAAAAATCCGCCCAATGCTTCGGCGCCCAGGCCGGGCATAAAGCCTATGACTAAAGGCGATATAATGGCGATAGTTCCCGGAACAATCATTTTTTTGATCGATGCCTCCGTGGAAATTTCCACGCATTTATCGTATTCGGGTGTAGCCGTGCCTTCCATGATGCCCGGGATCGTATGGAACTGCCTGCGTACCTCGGCTACCATTGCCATAGCTGCTTCACCCACAGCCCTGATGGCAAGCGATGAGAACAGGAAAGGGATCATGGCGCCTACAAAAAGGCTGGCTAATACATTAGCTTTGTATATATCAATACCATCAATTTGAGCCACACCCACGAAAGCTGCAAACAAGGCCAGCGCAGTTAACGCAGCTGAAGCAATTGCAAAACCTTTACCGGTAGCGGCGGTTGTATTACCCACGGCATCCAGCACATCTGTTTTTTCTCTTACTTCCTTGGGCAGCTCACTCATTTCTGCAATACCACCCGCGTTATCTGCAATGGGACCAAAGGCATCAATAGCCAGTTGCATTGCGGTGGTAGCCATCATGGCGGCAGCTGCAATAGCAACTCCATAAAGCCCGGCACATTCGTAAGAACCCCATATACCGGCAGCTAAAACGAGGATAGGCAAGAAGGTAGATTCCATCCCGATAGCCAAACCTCCGATTACATTAGTGGCATGCCCTGTTGATGATTTTTTGATGATCATATTCACCGGGCGCTTACCCATTGCAGTATAGTATTCGGTGATAATGCTCATGAGCGCGCCAACCAGCAAGCCCACGCCAATGGCGCCCAACACACCATATTTTGTAAATACAAAACCACGCAATTCCATGTGATGAGGCAGCAGCCATATTACCAATCCTGCTGATGCAACAGCGGTTAAGATCATCGAACCCCAGTTGCCCATATTCAAAGCTTTCTGAACCGTTTCGGTGCTGATGCTTGCAGTTTCACTGATCTTTACAAATAATGTTCCGATGATAGAAAAAAGGATGCCGATACCTGCAATCAGCATGGGTAGTATAATGGGGGAGAAGCCTCCCAGAATATCGGTATTACCCACAATATTAATTTGCTGCCCCAATACAATAGTAGCCAGAACAGTAGCCACATAAGAACCAAAAAGGTCAGCGCCCATGCCGGCTACATCGCCAACATTATCACCCACATTGTCTGCAATGGTTGCAGGGTTGCGGGGATCATCTTCCGGTATCCCTGCCTCCACTTTTCCAACCAGGTCAGCGCCCACATCGGCCGCTTTGGTATAGATACCGCCGCCAACACGGGCAAACAGCGCTATCGACTCGGCGCCTAATGAAAAGCCCGTTAATACCTCGATCGTCTGGATCATCTCATGCGAATTAAGTGCCGCATCAGGAGCAAAATAGGCCTTCAGCAAAATGTATAATCCACC
>JBCNOR010000260.1:0-7026 GCA_039593785.1 Niabella sp.
TTTTCCCTGAGTTTTATTGGCGCTTATGGCGCACGCGTTAACTCCATTGGTTTCGCGGGGATCCTGATCATGATCTTAACCCTCGATATGCGTGCGGAAGGTGTAGATGTATTGGTACACGGGCTCTTCCTGGTAGCAGGAGGTCTTTGGTATACTATGCTCAGCCTGGCTTTATTTGGTGTAAGGCCTTACAAGATCATCCAGCAGGCATTGGGCGATAATATTATTGCTATCGGCGATTATTTCGGCACCCGGGCGCTTTTTTATGATAAGAACGCTGATTACGATAAGATCTATAAAATGCTGATGGAAGAGCAGCAGCAGATACAGGATAAGCAAACCCTGCTGCGTGAAATGCTTTTCAAAAGCCGCAATATTGTAAAGGAATCCACGGTAACAGGTCGTACGCTGCTTATCATTTTTACGGAATCCATAGACCTGTTTGAAAAGTCATCGGCCACCTTTTATAATTACGAGGCAATGCATAAACGCTTTGATGATAGTGGCATATTAAGTGATTTTCAGCGGATGATCTATGTAATAGTAGATGAGTTGCACCAGATAGGCCTGGCCGTGCAAAGCGGCCGTCCGCCGCGGGCTACCCGGAAGCTTAATAATGAGCTAAAGCTATTACAAAACAGGTTTGAGGAATTTGCCAATAAATACCGGAACCCCGAGACCTTCGACTCACTGGTAAATATGCGTAAATTGCTTCAGTCCGTTGAGGAGATTACATTACGTATTTACACCCTGCACCATTATACCCGCTATGATCGTAAGAAGATCAAGGAATATAAACTGTCTGGAAATTATGAGCATTTTGTAACCAAAACAGACCTGGATATTGAAATACTCAAAGAAAACTTTTCTTTAAAATCCAATAGCTTCAGGCATGCCATCCGGGTAACGCTGGCTTGTATACTGGGTTATGGGGTAGCTAATTTGCTGGAGCTGCAGTACAGTTACTGGGTATTGCTTACCATCATCGTTATTTTAAAACCTACCTATAGTGTAACCCGCCAGAGAAATTACCAAAGGCTGATTGGAACTTTTGTAGGAGCATTGGGTGGGTTGGCACTATTATATCTTATCCCAACGCAAAATGGAAAGTTTGCGGCCATGATCTTTTTAATGATCATTACCTACAGCTTTATGCGCACCAAGTACCTGGTAAGCGTTATTTTCATGACAGCGTTTATCATGATCTTCTTTTACCTGCTCAATAGCCATAACTTTTACGAGATATTCAAAAGCCGGTTAATTGATACTACGGTAGGATCGATCATTGCTTTTATCGCTGCTTATGTTTTGGTGCCTTCCTGGGAAAAAACGCAGCTGAATACTTACATCACCAGTGCATTAAAAACATCGAAGCAATATTTTGAGACAGTGGCTGCAACTTTTGCTACGGGAGTCCTGAACGACCTGGAGTATAAGCTGAGCAGGAAAGAAGCGTTTATTGAGCAGGCCAATTTATCCGGCGGTTTTACCCGTATGATGAATGAGCCAAAAAGTAAACAGGGCGATCTTAAAAAGATCCACCAAATGGTGGTGTTGATCTATACGTTAAACTCGCATATTGTATCGCTGGCCAGCTTTGCCAGGGGTTTTAAGAATAAGTATGGCGACGAAGATTTCCATGCTATTAAAGACGATATTACGGCGGAGCTCAATGAAGCATTACTGCACATAGAACATAAAGAAGTTACGGAAGCTCGGCATCATGCCCCCATAGAATTAAAAGAGGAATTAGATGAATTAGTCTCTAAAAGAAGACTGGAGCTGCAGCAGGGCTTGGTTGATACCGAGACCCGCAAAGTGCTGGTAGAATTTAAACCCGTTGTAGACCAGTTTTTGTTTATCAGCCGTATTGCGGGGGATATTAAAAAGCTGGCCAAGAGCTTTTAACGTTTAAATGTAAGCAGGCCATGCTGGCTACCTGTAAAGATGTCCCTGAATACCCTGTTGATATCGGAAGATGGGTTCGCAGCTGCAAGCCCGCAATAAGGGTAAATGTCTGTTACCGCAGTTCTGCAATGATGCACTAACTCCCGGCTTTTATCTGAGATCCTGGTGGTACTTTTTTGGGAAGGCTGCCCTTTGTAAATAAGCTCATCCCACGATGTATGAACCCATTGGTAAAGCTCCCCGGCCAGCTGGTTTATTTTTTGTTGTGCTGTATGAATGCGCTCTGTCGCAATAGTATAAGCTGCGTCACCTATTTTTGATTGTCTTTTTGTAACGATTTCGAGCGCTAGTTCTGTAAAGCGCCGCGTCATACCCAATGTGTTCACAGCAATGGTCGATTCGGCCAGCGGCAAAAAAGGGTATTGATAAATGCTGTCCTTTAAACTTGCATAAGCGGGATCAATAACAAAGCTTTGTTCGAAAGGTACTTTGAGGTTTTTTACACCAAAGCTATGCCCGGCAGTAGCGACAAGGCCCATGGTGTCCCAATCTTCATGGATGGTAACATCTTTTTTATTAAAGAAGAATGATCTTACTACCGGACTGTTGTCTTCGTTTAATAATGGCTGCCCGTTTTCTTCAATAGTGCAGTTGGCAGTAAAATGAGTGAGATGGGGCGCACCCGTAGCATAGCGCCAGAAGCCGCTAACAATGTATCCATCCTTTACTTTAACAGCTACCCCGCTTACTGCGCCGCTGCCACCGAAACATACTTTAAGAGAGGAGAAAATAGAAGCCGCTTTATTGCTGTGTATGTAACCCGCAAAAAGATTCGCACCCGCGCACAGTGTTATCGTCCACCCAAGACTGCCATCAATATACGCCAGCTGCTCTTCATACCGTAAGGCCTCGGGCAGATCGAGCTCCAGCCCGCCATAAACCTTGGGTAGAAAAAGCTTAAACCACTTTTCTTCGTAGACGATCTTTAAAACAGCATTGGATAAGGATCCTTTCTTTTCGGCTTCTTTACACAATCTTCTTAATACATCAATCCGCTCTTTATTCAAAGCTAAAGGCTGTTTTTTGCTCATTCTTTTTAATGGTTTTGTTCCAGTCGATATAACCTAATACCGCAATAATGAAAAGGAAAAGGGTTAAAAGGGCATAGAGAGGCAATCCTTTATAAAATAGCAGTGGAATGGCAAATGCATTACTGATGTTTAGCAGGATCCAGTTCTCAATTTTTCTTTTGGCCAGCAGCCACATACCCGCCCATGCTGTAGCGCTCACCCAGGAATCAAATACAGGTACTGTTGAATCGGTAAATTTCGTTAATACGGTGTATAAGATGGCAAAGGCGCCTATAACAATGCCCACTGTTTTAAACCATTCGACTTTGGTTGCACGGGTAACGGGAGGCGCTTCATGATCCTTTCTTCTTTGCCACCACCACCAGCCATAAATGCTCATGATAAGGTAATACATGTTGAGGGCGCTTTCCGCATATAGGCCCGAATGAAAAAAGATATAGGTAGAGATAATAACAGAGACAATGCCACAGGGGTATAGCCATATCTTATTAGCCCTTGCCAATAGTACTTCAGCTACACCAAAACTTACCCCCAGCCATTCCAGTACCGGTACGGCTTTGAGCTGTTGTAAAAAAAGATGAAACCATTCACTACCGTTCATAACAATACATATTAAAACCCACGGAAGTATAATAGAAACGGTACCATCTGTTCCCTACGCCGGCATTACCCGGATCAGGTTATTGGGTATGATCTCAGCCCGTAATATTAAGGCACCCCATGAGTGGTACAAAGATAAGTGATAAAGTTTTACTTTGTATTTTTGAGCATTCGGCAGCAGCGGAAGTTAAATTAATACAGAATTGATATCATTTTTCCATAAAATAATCGATACACTTACTGAAAATAACATTCCTTATATGCTATCAGAAGTGTTGCTATGAGTGTATACGTTATTCCAAGGGCTACGAGAGATTTTGATTTTGTGATTTTCTTACAGGAAGATGATGTGCAAGCTTTTGTTGATTCATTTAAAGGTGGTTTCTACTGCGATATAGACTCTATCAAGGATGCCATCCGACACAAAAGTTTATTTAATATTATAGATTTTGAAAGCGGCTATAAAGCAGATTTCGTAATTTTGAAAGATAGCGCATTTCGGCAGGAGGAATTCAACAGACGTATTACAGTTCCTTTTATGGATAAGTTAGTAGATATTGTAAGTGTTGAAGATTTACTTTTGTCTAAACTTATTTGGATCCAGGAAATACAATCAGCCATTCAGATGGAGGATATCAAACAATTATGGAGTTCTGAAAGTTTGGATAAATCTTATGTAAATAAATGGGTAACTCAAATGAATCTCCAGACATTTAACTTAATCTGATGCAGGATACCCCTGAACATATAAAGAGAATACAGCAAAAAATATGGCTACAAAAGCCACCAGGAGAGCGGTTATATCAGGCATTAAAAAGCAATGAAGAATTATTTATCGCCTGGAAAAAAGCTAAAAAAAACTTAAAGAGCGTCAGCAACAATCAGCACTCCTGATCCTCAACTTATTTGATGGTACTCCCTTTTAATACTTTTATTGCTGAACCTTCTGCTAAAAGCACCGATTGCGGTCGCTTATCATTCAGAAATGCAAATACAGGTCCATACGACAATTCAAAATCAACATTAATCCTGTAGTCAGTCACCTCGTAGGTTTGCCAGCGCGGATGCTGCACTTCATATTCACCCGTTTTTAACGATCCTCTTTGCGTATAGCCCCAGTAGTGCTCGGTTATAAATTCGGCTTCGCTGCCGGCTGTGATATCTTCAGGATTAGCGCTCGCATGAATAGTCATCTCATGCCATTGCTGCTTTTTCCATCCATAGCTGATTACCTGATTGTCAGTACCGGTTTGCCAGTCATGGCGCATGGGTAACGCTTCGTAGTTTTCGCCATACACGTTATTGGCTAC
Organism: Niabella sp.; assembly: GCA_039593785.1. Lineage (GTDB taxonomy): Bacteria > Bacteroidota > Bacteroidia > Chitinophagales > Chitinophagaceae > Niabella. Next base: position 4,910 of record JBCNOR010000260.1, read on the forward strand.
CCAGGCAATCATGGTTTTAGGAACAATCTCCTTAATGAATACAACGCCGCGTTTCCAGCTATTACCGTCTTTGTACCGTACATAAAAACGCAGGTTCACCTCTTCAAAATTTACATGGCCAGGTATTTTCATGCCCAGCAATTTGGTTTGTAGAAACATAAAACCCACCAGGCTTACATAACAGGTTTGATTCCAGGTATCCAGCTCCGTTTTATAAGGAACAAATGGCTTTAAGATGTTCGGGTCAATCGCATAATTTGCCATTGCTAGTTTGCGCCATTCGGCTGACAGAAAGGTTGACATGTGGACTTTTAATTATGATGAGGGTTCAGCATTTTAACAGGCTAAGGTGTGCGTAGTTCAAAAGAATTTACGCCACTATTTCATGCCTTCCAGCTCCTTTTGTAACCTGGACCCGCCTGCTACGCATTCGGGCAGGCATTTCAGTATTACTTCATTGCCTCTAACTCTTTTTGTAACCTGAACATCTCGTCTCGTAATTTGGCAGCTTCCATAAAGTCGAGGTCGCGTGCCGCTTTTTCCATATCTTTTTTGGTTTTGGCAATGGCTTTTTCCATTTGCGGAATGGTTTTATACACTACTTCCTCTTCCGCGGCCACCGTTACCAGGTCTTCATCAAAACCAATGGCCAAAGGCTCTTTTTCATCAAAGCCTTTAATGTCTAAGACGCTGGTTTGCTTAAATACATCTTCCTTCGACTTAACCACTGTACGTGGTGTGATGTTATGTTCAATATTGTAAGCGATCTGCTTTTCCCGTCGGCGATTAGTTTCATCAATGGTGCGTTGCATACTACCCGTAATAGTATCTGCATAGAAAATTACCTTACCATCTACGTTTCTGGCAGCGCGACCGGCCGTTTGAGTTAACGATTTTTCATTACGCAGAAATCCTTCCTTGTCTGCATCCAGTATAGCAACCAGGCTTACTTCCGGCAGATCCAGGCCTTCTCTTAAAAGATTTACACCCACCAGTACATCAATCTCGCCCAAACGCAGCTGGCGCAATATTTCCACCCGCTCCAAGGTATCTACCTCGCTATGAATGTATTTGGATTTGATGTGGATCCGGTGCAGGTATTTATCCATTTCCTCCGCCATACGCTTGGTCAATGTTGTCACCAGCACACGATCGCCTTTCTTCACGGTTTTATCGATTTCATCCAGTAAGTCGTCAATCTGGTTAACACTGGGTCTTACCTCAATGGGAGGGTCAAGCAGGCCTGTAGGCCGTACTACCTGTTCGGCTATAACACCACCGGTTTTCTCCAGCTCATAAGTATCGGGAGTAGCTGAAACATAAATCACCTGGTTTTGCAGGCTTTCAAATTCATGGAAATTTAACGGACGGTTATCCAGGGCTGAAGGTATGCGGAACCCATAATCCACCAGGATCAGTTTCCGGCTTCGGTCACCGCCATACATCCCACTGATCTGTGGCATGGTCTGGTGACTCTCATCCACGATCATCAGGTAGTCCTTAGGAAAATAGTCCAGCAGGCAGAACGGACGTGTGCCCGGTTGCCTCCGGTCAAAAAAGCGGGAATAGTTCTCAATACCGTTACAGTATCCTAATTCCTTGATCATCTCGATATCATACTCTACCCGTTCTTTAATACGCTGGGCTTCTATCAGCTTACCGGTGCTGGTGAAATATTCAACCTGTGCGGTCATCTCATCCTGGATCTCGTAGATCACCTGCTGCAGCATATCCTTTGGCGCCACATAAAGATTGGCAGGAAAGATAGCTGCATTGGATATGGTAGAGATCCGTTTATTGGTTGCCACGTCGATGGTTTCGATCTCTTCAATTTCATCTCCGAAAAAAGTGATCCTGTAACCATGATCAACATATGGCAGGTTGATATCCACCGTGTCACCTTTCACCCGGAAAGTGCCGCGATTAAATTCAATAGTGGTACGGGTATATAATGAGTTGACAAGACTATGTAAAAATGCCTGGCGGGAAATGGTTTGTCCCCGCTCAATGCGGATAATGCTGTTTTCGTAATCAGCCGGGTTACCTGCACCATAAATACAGCTTACAGAAGCTACTACGATAATGTCTCGTCTTCCGCTCAGCAAGCTGGTAATGGT
>JBCNOR010000261.1:0-7019 GCA_039593785.1 Niabella sp.
GCTGCCCAACGGATCTAACTGCCGGTTCATCAAACGGGAGGTACGTTGAATTACGGTAGACTCCACATTGCTCTCTCTTAAAGATGCAGCCAACTCTATCCCCAGCAGTCCCCCGCCTACAATCACTACTCTTCCCGGTTTGTCTTGGGTATGCTCTAAAAACCGGTCCGCATCGTAACGATTACGCATCGTAAAAATGCCTTTCATATCCGGCACATCACGCAACATAGCAGAACGGCTACCGGTTGCCAGGATCAATATATCATAGGCATGCACGCTTCCATTACTGTCGGTAACCGTTTTATCATTTCTATTTATATCAGTAATGCTAACGCCCCGGTGCAGCTTTACCTGGTAAGCATATTCCTCCGCATCGGTCATTTTTACCAGGCTATCCCACTGTAAGGTCCCGGTTATATAGTCTGGCAATAACACCCGGTTATAAAAAGGGAAAGCTTCTTTACTAAAAACTTCTATTTCGTCTTCGGTATTGATATTACGGTAAGATTTTACAAAACCGCAGGCCCCTGCCCCGGCACCCACTACAATTATTTTTTGTTTCGGCTTTTTATAAAGACGGACCTCAACTGCCGTAAATTTAAAATCCGGCTCTTTACTCTTTGGATCGAGCAGGTTATTGGTAACATTATTAGCCCGGTTGAGATCGCTGCTCAACACCTTACCCCAGTGCATGGGCAGGAACACCACCCCTTTCTTAATATCCTCTGAAAGTTTTGCTTTCACCTGCACTTCACCACGACTGCTTTTAATAACCACCAGCGCATTTTCTTGTATACCTCTCGGCAAGGCATCATCAGGATGTATTTCCAGGAAGGCAGATGATATATGCTGTTTCAGCTTATTTACCTTACCGGTCTTGCTCATGGTATGCCACTGATCCCGTATGCGGCCCGTAGTAAGGATTAAAGGGAAACGGGTACTTAGGGCCTCCGATTTATTTACATCCTCAAAAGAGTGAATGATCGCTTTTTTACCGGGTGTATAAAATTGATGGTCAACAAACAATCTTTTTGTTCCCAAAGAGGCCTCATCATCCTTTTGAGCATTCGCATGAACATCTGTGTAAGGCCATTGCACCGTTAGCTTTTCCTTCAGTATTCTATAATTCAGCGCACTCATGTCAACGTTGGTGCCCTTGGTCAATGCTGCATGTTCAGCAAATATCTCCGCAGCATTATTATAATCAAAACCGGCAAATCCCATTTTTTGAGCGAAACGGCAAATAATTTCTGCATCGGGTAAGGCTTCGCCGGGCGCCGCTGTGATTTTATTCAGGTAGCTTACCCTGCGCTCAGCATTAGTCATGGTACCTTCCTTTTCGGTCCATGCAGCCGCTGGTAATATCACATCCGCATACTGCAGGGTTTCGGGTTTGCTGCTCACTTCCTGCACCACTACAAACCTGGCTTTCTTTAACGCTGCTTCAGCCCGTCTTACATCAGGCAGGCTGATCAATGGATTGGTACATAATATCCATATAGCTTTTAGCCTTCCATCTTCGAGAGCTTCAAACATTTCAGTAGCCGTAAGGCCGGGCTTTGCAGGGATCCTGCCTTTAGGCACGCCCCAAAATGCCTCTACTTCCGCTCTATGTTGCTCATTCGTAAGATCGCGATGCGCGGGCAACAGGTTAGATAATCCGCCTACCTCTCTCCCTCCCATTGCGTTGGGCTGACCGGTAAGCGACAAGGGGCCTGAACCCGGTTTCCCGATATGGCCGGTAATAAGGTTTAAATTGATCAGCGAAAGGTTTTTATTAACCCCCACAACACTCTGATTCAGTCCCATGGTCCACATGGTAATAAAACCTTTTGCATTACCGATATAAGAAGCCGCCTCCCATATCAATGACTCTTCTATACCACAGATAGCTGCAGCTTCTGCAACCGTTCTTTCAAAAACAATATCACGGTATTTTTCAAACCCTTCTGTATGTTGTTTAACAAAATCAGAATCGATATCTCCATTTTCGATCAATGCCCTGCCAATGGCATGATGCAGGGTAATATCCGTTCCCGGGTTCAGCTGGAGATGCACATTGGCCCCCGAGCAGGTTTGTGTTTTACGCGGATCGCTTACAATAATTTTAAGCTGCGGATTTTTTTCACGGGCAGCTTCAACCCTGCGCCATAATATCGGATGGCACCATGCAGGGTTGGCTCCCGCCACAAAAATAACATCGGCTATCTCCAGGTCATCATAGCTTACCGGAACACTATCCTCACCCAGGCTCATTTTATACCCCACTACGGCACTGCTCATACATAACCTGGAATTGGTATCCATATTATTACTGCCAATAAAACCTTTGATAAGCTTATTGACTACGTAATATTCTTCCGTCAGGCACTGTCCCGAAGCGTAGAAGGCAACTGAATCAGGACCATATTTTTCTATAAAGGTTTTAAAAACGGCTGCAGTACGTTCCAGGGCGGCATCCCATGAAACCCGCTGCCGGGGTTGATTGCGACCGTAGCGCATTTCAGGATAAAACAACCGGTCGCTGGTGTCATTTACCGTGTAATGCAGGTTCATCCCCTTACTGCATAACATTCCCTTATTTACGGGGTGATTTTCATTTCCCCTTACGGTTAATCGCCCCAGCTTATCTTTAGCCACTTCTATTCCACAACCCACCCCACAATAACAACAGGTAGTGGTTCTGTTGCTATTATCAGCAGAAGCATATGCGGTTGGATTGCTCATTACATTTTCTTTTTAAAAGAAGCGATCGTCAGAGGTCAGTCACATAGTGATGATTATCAGGCCACGGGCTCCAGCACGGTTACAGGTTCGGCAGCAGGCTTCACTTTTGCAAAGCGGGTCAGCAACACAATAAAGGAAACCAGCACTACTATAACACCAATATAACTGAAAGCCTGGCCATAGGTAATGGAAGGGCTTTTAAACAAAAAGCCAAACAACATGCCTCCTAAATTTCCCCCGGCTCCCACCACACCGCTTACCAATCCTACATTTTTCTCATTGATGAAAGGAGTGATTGCATAAGTAGCTCCGTTGGCCATTTTTAGAAACAGGGCAAAAGACAACATAGATAAGATCGCCAAAGGCATTGATCCTGCCCGGGCAAATAATATCAGTCCAATGCCCTCGAGCAATAATACGCCTGCCAGCAGTAATCCCTTGCCACGCATGCCGTACGACTTGCCAATACGGTCGGCAAATATGCCACCCAGCGCTCTTGCAAATAAATTCATCAACCCGAAGACACCCGCCCAAAAACCAGCGGAACGCTGATCCAGTTGATACTCCTGTACAAAGTGTAAAGCAGCTACATTATCAAAAGTTATCTCCATACCAAAGCACATGGCATAGGCCAGGGTCAATGCCCATATACGCCAGTCCTTTAATACACTATAATCCGTCTTTCCTTTTTCTTTCACCCTTTCAATTTCATCAAAATTTCCTGCGGGTGTATCTTTAGTATACTTGTAATAGAGAAAGGCTGCAATCAACATCATCAGGCCTGGAAAGATCATAGCCTGGCGCCAGGCTTCACTACTGGTGTAACCGGCACCCACAATGGCCGCAAATATTAGCGGCATTACAATATTGGTTACTCCCCCACCCAGGTTACCCCAGCCGCCGGCAACTGCATTCGCCGTTCCTTTAATATTAGACGCGAACATCATAGAGGTATGAAACTGTGTAATAACAAAGGATGCGCCGATAACGCTTATAGCCAGGCGAAATAACAGGAAGCTGGTATAGCTTTCAGCCAATCCCACACCCATTACCGGTATAGCGCCAATCAGCAATAAGGCAGTGTACGTTTTCCTGGGTCCCCAGGTATCGCATAAACGGCCGATCAATAAACGGGCAATAATGGTTCCCGATACAGAAGCAATAACAATATTACCTATCTGCGATTTATCCAGCTGAAGATCTTCTTTGATGGTAGGCATCAAAGGCGCCAGGCCAAACCACCCGAAAAAGCAAACAAAAAAAGTAAACCAGGTAATATGAAAAGTACGCATCTGTATTCCCTTAAAAGAAAACACGTTCAACTTACTGAGGGGTTTTGTATTAACTGAGCTCATGATCAATCGGTTTATTAATTAAATAGAATAGAGTTTAGAGATCTTTATTTCAGAATCGATAACCGGCTCCTATACCGACATTCCATCGGCCATCGGCAGCAGCTGTTTTAGCATTATAATATACAGGCACCTGTAATGCCAGGTGCTTATAGGCAAAGCTTACACCTGCGCCAAGATTGGGCGTAACCGGTGAATTTTTTTTTGCCCCCTCCGCCACCTTATCTTCCTTTATGCGCAGCGAGGGCAACATACCCAGCGTTATAACGTAAGGCTTGCTGGCAAATTTGATGCAAGGTCCCCCGAAGTTGACAAAGGCGCCTTTATCAACATAGCCGGCGATTACCATACCATCCCAGGCAGCCAATACCGGCCTGGGCGAAGGAGTTTGCGACCAACCGGTGTTAAAAAGATGGAGTGCTAAGGTTAATGTTAGTGGTTTCAATAATTTTCTCATTTGCTTTGGGTTTAGATATTAGGAGAAACTGTTTCCTGCTGAGATATATTCGCCATTGCCCGCTGATCCAAATCCTTTACATCAATATATACTTCCCCGTTTTCAACCCGCACTTCATAAATATTAATGCCGCTACAGGCCTCGTCATTAAGGCAGTGCCCGTCTTTTAAGGAAAATGTTTTTTTATGAAAAGGACAAGCCACTTTGGGCTCGCCCTGCTGGGATCCCAACATACCACGGCTTAATGCCATTTGTTGTTTATGAGGGCAAAGGTTTTGAGAGGCGTACCACTCATTACGGTGTGTGAAATAATACAATGCTATCTGGTGATCGCCATATTTTACACATACACCACCGTTATGCGGCATATCCTGCACACTACATACGTGAAACCAATTTTGATTGGACATAAATAAATAGTTTTTGAGATCGTTGTTAGATGATTAAAGAAGTCGTGCTCCGACAGGGCTTACCAGGTGGCGGCTTTTTTCTGATCCCGCATCGTTTCAAACTGTACGGTGGGATCTTTTTCTTTGGGAGCATTTATAAAATGAGTAAACTGACTTCTAAGCTCTGGTGTTTCCACCACATTCTTCCATTCGCATTGATAGGCATCAACCAATAGCTGCATTTCCCTTTCAAGCTCGGCACCTATTCCAAGGCTATCGTGCACCACTACATTACGCAGGTAGTCGATACCTCCCTCCATCTTGTTTAACCAGGTGGCAGTACGGGTCAGCGGATCAGCCGTTTTGATATAAAACATCAGGAAGCGGTCGATGTATTGAATGCAGGTTTCAGAATCAAGATCGGTTGCCAGCAATAAGGCATGTTGAGGTTTTGAACCTCCATTGCCGCATACATACAGGTTCCAGCCTTTTTCAGTGGCGATAATACCAAAATCTTTTGATTGCGCTTCAGCACACTCCCTGATACAACCTGATACGGCTGACTTTAACTTATGAGGAGAACGGAGGCCGCGATAACGCTCTTCAATGCGTATGGCATAGCTCACGCTATCATGCAAACCAAACCGGCACCAGGTGCTGCCTACACAGCTCTTCACCGTACGTAATGATTTTCCGTAAGCATGACCACTTTCAAAGCCTGCCTCAATGAGTTCTTCCCAAATGGAGGGCAGATCATTTAAATGGGCGCCGAACATATCGATACGCTGGCCGCCGGTTATCTTGGTGTATAAATTATATTTCTTGGCTACCTGTGCAATGACTAATAATTTATCAGGAGTTATTTCTCCACCCGGAATACGCGGCACCACTGAATAGGTACCTCCTTTTTGAATATTTGCAAGAAAACGATCATTGGTATCCTGTGAGGTAGCGCTCTCTTTTTTTACGATCAGCTCATTCCATAAGCTGGCCAATATAGAGCTTACGGCCGGGCGACAGGTTTCGCATCCGTCACCTTCACCCAAAGTATCCAGCACCTCGTCGAAACTGTGCAGGTTTTTCAATTTAACCAGATCGTATAACTCCTGCCTGGAATAGCTAAAATGCTCGCAAAGTATATTACGCACCAGCTTACCCTGCTGCTTCATCGTGTGCACCATAATATCTTTTACCATCGGTGCGCAACCTCCGCAACCGGTAGCAGCTTTTGTACACTTTTTAATGGCATCAACCGTTTCACAACCTTGCCCGGTAACAGCGTTGCATATATCTAACTTGGTTACGCCTTCGCAGCTGCAGATCAGGGCATCATCGGGCAGGGCTACTACCCCGGCTCCCGCATCTGCGCCCCCCTCCTTTGCTTTAATGATCAGGTCCATCGGATCGGGAGGCAATGCCATTTTGTTTTTACAGATCTGCAATAACATATTATATGCTTCTGCATCTCCTACCAGGACACCGCCTAATAATTCTTTGCCATCATTCGAAAAGTTGATCCTTTTATAAATACCCCTGTGATTATCCCTGAAAACAATAGTCCTGGCTTCGTCGCCTGAGATAAAAGGATCACCAAAGCTGGCAACATCAATACCAATCAGTTTTAGCTTGGTGCTCATATCAAATCCAGGGAATTGTTTGGCTGCACCGGCCAATTGAGTAGCCACTACATCCGCCATTTCATACCCCGGTGCTACCAGGCCATAGATCATTGAATTATGTAAAGCACATTCTCCTATAGCAAAAATGTGCTCATCATTGGTGGTCATATGATCATTCACTACAATGCCGCCTCTTGGCCCCACAGTCAATCCACAGGCACGGGCCAGCTCATCTCTGGGCTTTATACCTGCAGATATTACCAGCATATCGGTACTTAAAATAGTACCGTCTGTAAAGATCATTCCCTTAATAGTTTCATTACCCAGGATAGCCGCTGTGTTCTTTCCTGTATGGGTGGTAATATCCAGCTCCTTTACTGCCGTTCATGGCGCAGGACGACTACGATCGCCTGTTGTGGTGCTGCGACCTGAACGCGGTGCGCGGCGAGGATTCCTTCGTTCGCGCGCAGTGGGC
>JBCNOR010000262.1:0-6997 GCA_039593785.1 Niabella sp.
TACCGATAGGTAGATAATAATGGCGCGAAAGCGCCTTTGGGAGCGGATATTGGCGGCGGCTTGCAGGAACAACATACCACCAGTTCTGATGGAAGTCACTAATGTTCGAGGTTACTGATGCGCATGGGCATCTGATTTTTATAAAGATTACCCGGTTGTCATCAAAACAGGTTACTGGAAATAACGATAGATATCCCGTTATACGGAGACGTATTAATGATCACAAAAAATTTTACAAAACAAAAATTTATATACATGAAAAGCGAACTCACACAGGAACAGATAAAGTATTATAACGAAAACGGTTTTTTAATAGTGGAAGATTTTCTTTCTCAAACCGAGCTGGAAGAATGGAGGACTGCAGTAACCGAAGCCATCGCGGAAAGGAATGGGATAAAGATCCCGGGTCAGAATATAAAGCTGGGAATGGATGATGGTATTAATGAAGATGCGGAATACTTTTCGAAAGTGTTTGACCAATTGTTAAACCTCTGGCAAACCAACGACAAAGTAAAAAAGCTGATGATGGATGCTCGCATTGGAAAAATGGTTGCAGATCTCGCAGGTGTAGACGGGGTACGCATTTGGCATGATCAGGCATTGTTTAAAAAGCCCTGGGCCAACCCAACATCATGGCATTTAGATACCCCTTTTTGGTCTTTTTCTGATAGAAGGGCCTTATCTATCTGGGTGGCATTAGACGATGCGACACTCGAAAACGGCTGTCTCTATTTTATACCCGGCTCATTCAAAACAACCACGTTCGAAAACAAAGGAATCGGTAAAAACATGGATTCCATTTTTGATGTTTACCCTGAGTTCCGTATTGTAAATTCTGTAGCGGCCAATATGAAAGCAGGCAGCTGCTCTTTTCACAACGGTCTTACCATACACGGTGCGGGAGCTAACATGACAAGCGGTTACAGGCGGGCAATGACCTGTGCTTATATGCCGGATGGCAATGTTTTTAACGGGCAGGCAAACATTTTACCTGATGACTATTTGAAAACATTACAAGTCGGTGATGTGCTAAATAATGATTTACAAAATCCTTTGATTTACCGTAAATAATTATTGAATTGAAAATTAAATTTTTTTGTCCCAGGTGGGGGAGTGAGCATATTGAATGGAAAACGTTTTTAACCGATGTAAAAAATGCGGGCTACTCAGGTATTGAATGGTTCCCCTTTTCGGAAACTTTTGATAAGGAGGAGGTGTTTGGCCTGTTAGCAGCATTACAACTTGAGCATGCATTTGTAATGACCGTTACAAAGCCGTTCTCTAATGTAAAAGAATACTGCTCATTGTTAAAGGCGGATTTGGAGCAATTGATTGGGCTTTGCCCGGTGAGCCGCCTGCCATTATTTATTGCTGCACAAACCGGGCGGGAGTATTTCTCCGAACCTGAAATTTTTACAGTGCTTGCTGCTTGTGATGATATAGAACAACAATATGGCATTCCCATTTACCAGGAAACACATAGAAATAAATGGTCGTACGTAGCACATAATGTTTACCGGGCGCTGCAGCAAAAAGAGGATCTGAAAATAGCCCTGGATGTATCGCACTGGTTTTGCGTTTCTGAAAGTTATCTGAACAACCAGCAAACGGAAGTAACAAAAGCAATTCAGCACACGCACCACATTCATGCAAGAGTGGGGCACACCCAGGGGCCGCAGGTTTTTGATCCCGCATTTCCGGAATACGCCGAGGCATTAAGCGCCCATCTTAATATTTGGGATGAATGGATTAATGTACGAAAACAAAAGGGCCATACAGAATGCACAATAACCCCCGAGTTTGGACCACCGCCTTATTTAACCATTGGTAACCGGACTATTGATGCGCAAAAAGAACAGTGGCGGTTAAACTTATGGATCAAACAACTTTTACAAAACCGTTTTAACGTGGCATAAAAAATGAGAAGAAAGAGTTTTTTAAAAAGATGTTCAATACTAACAGCAGGAGGATTGTTATACAACCAAATTTCCTGGGCGCTCGAAAATAAGCAGGTAGAAGCCCTGTCAATAGACCAGTTATACCAGTTGTTCAAATCGCCGGATATGATTTACCGTCCCTTTGTGAGATGGTGGTGGAACGGTGATAAAGTTGAAAAAGATGAATTGTTACGGGAGCTCAAATTGCTGAAAGACGCCGGCATTGGCGGCGTAGAAATTAATCCTATAAAATTTCCGCAGCGTACCGATGACATGGGTATTAAGTCGCTGATGTGGCTAAGTAAAGAGTGGATCGATGCGCTGGATTATACACTTACCGAAGCAAAAAAATTGGGGTTGACCTGTGATTTGATTGTGGGCTCCGGGTGGCCCTTTGGTGCGGAATATTTGGAGGGAGAAGAGCGGGCCGATATTGTGACGATTGCTGTAAAAAAAGTATCCGGGTTGATGGAATTTGAAGCCCCGGTATTCGATTTTCTTAAAGATGCCGACCCTGCAGTTACAAGTCCCTACCCGTATAGAAAATCAGAACTGATGAAAGTGGTTATGGTTCCTGACCCAATGAATGATTTGAGTGAAGCAATAGATCTATCCGATCAGATTGCTTCGGGGTTTATTAAAGTAAATATACCAAGGGGCAATTATGCAATATATGCATTGGTAAAAACCAGGGCTTTTCTGCAGGTAATTAATGGCGCACCCGGCGCCAATGGCCAGGTATTAAACCATTTTAATAAAGCTGCGGTTGAGAAATATCTTAACCATATGTCTGATGCTATTACAAAACAAATAGGCTCATTAAAAGGCAGGGTAAGATCTTTTTTTGTTGACAGTTTGGAGCTTGAAGGGGCCAACTGGACAGCAGATATGGCTGATGAATTTAAAAAAAGAAGAGGATACGATTTAATGCCTTATCTCCCGTTAATTATGTGGCGCATTGGCGGAATGGGAAATGTGTATGATTATAATTATGGAACAAAATTTACCGATAAGTTTCAGCAAACAATTGAAAGAGTACGGTGTGATTTTGACAGAACGAAAGTAGAGCTACTCAGGGAGCGATTCCTGTTACCATTTCAGAACTGGTGTAACAAGAATGGTGTATTATCAAGGGCGCAGGCTTACGGCCGGGGATATCATCCTTTGGAATCCAGTTTGGTAATAGATATTCCTGAAGGTGAAACATGGATCAAGTATGGTGTTGGTGAAGAAATTTCTGAAACTGATTACCGGATTGGCCGGGCTTATACACAGGCCAATAAATTCGTTTCTTCAGGCGCGCATCTTTCGGGTAAAAGGCTGATCAGTTGCGAAGAGTGTACTAATACAGATATGGTGTTTAATGCAACACTACAAATGATAAAATTGGCGTCGGATCAGAGTTTTATTACAGGCATAACCCATTCGGTATATCATGGGTTTAACTATTCCCCTAAAAATGCACCCTTTCCGGGATGGATACGGTATGGTAACTACATGAGTGAGCATAATACCTATTGGCCCTTTTTTAAATTATTAAATGATTATAAAGCCCGCGTATCGGCCTTATTGCAACATGCCGATATGTATGCCGATATTGCTATCCTGCCTCCATTATATGACAGCTGGGGTAAATATGGCGCGCCCAACGAGCCCTTTCCATCTTTAACCTACCCCGATAACCTTTCACTCATATGGGAGGCGGCGCAATTGAATGGAAATGGAACCGATTATGTGTCGGATAATATTATTAACAAGTCTGAAATAAGCAACGGGTTTTTAAAATATGGTGATAGAAAATATCATACGCTTATCCTTGTAAAAGTAGAGAGCCTTGAGCCTGAGACGGCAAAAAAAATTGCAGCCTTTGTTAATGGCGGCGGCAAAATAGTTTGTGTAGATTATCTTCCCAATAAATCAATCGGCTTGACAGCAGCACAGGAAGAATCCACACAGGTTAAGCAGATATTTAATGAGCTGCTGACTCAAAAGAACAGATGTATTGTAAAAGAGTCGCCAAAGGATAACTACCCATTATGGTACAGGGAAATTCAACAGGAGCTGGGTATTAAACCTTATCTCACCATTGGAAATGGAAATCCCTTTATACAGCAGGTAAGATACTCAACACCCGATTGTGAGATATTCTTAATCCTTAATTCTAATTATAACAAAGCCTTTAATGTTACAATAAAGCCGGCAGACAGTATCTTAAAAAATACCAACTGCTATTATTGGGATGCAGTGTCGGGAAATATGCATACGCTGGACACTAATCAAGGCATTCCACTTGCCCTGTACCCGGCTGATATGAGGGTAATCATTTTTTCAAAGAAAAAGTATAAGAACGCCCAACCCTATATAGAAGTAAGAGAAATAAATGATGGCGATACCCGGGTCAATAGCTCCTGGGATGTGTCTTTCAACCACATCGACGGAACAAAAAGTGAGACTGTTTTTGAAAGCCTTGTCGACCTTAAAGAAACAGCTAAGTACAGAGATTTTGCAGGTACGGTTGTATATAAAAATAAGGTTACAATTACTGACAAGAAGATTTCACACATCGACCTCGGCAATGTGCAGGGCATTTCAAAACTCTTTTTAAATGGTAAAGATCTGGGCACACATTGGTATGGCCGGCATTTGTATAATGTATTGCCCTATTTAAAGCAAGGAGAAAATAATATTGAAATAAAGGTAACAACAACAATGGGCAACTATATGAAATCCCTGTCCGATAATCCCGTGGCCCAGTATTGGACCAATGGCAAACGTAAGCCGCAGCCGGTATGGTCGCTGGGTTTAATCGGACCTGTAACACTATTCTAAAAAATCAATGATATAAAAAATGAAGAAAGTATACGTTTTTTTATGGATACTGCTTTGTAGCAAAAGCATGCTGGCAAAAGACTTTGATGTTTTAAGTTTTGGCGCAAAAGGCGATGGTATAACACTCAATACATCCATCATCCAGGGTGCGATAGATTACATTACCGAAAATGGCGGAGGACGCCTGGTATTTGAGCCGGGGCGCTACGTGACAGGAACAATTTATTTAAAATCAAATGTGGTGCTGCACCTGAAAAAAAATGCTGAAATAACAGGATCTACCAACCCATTTGATTATGAAAAGAACAAATACATTGGATGGACATCAATGATTTTTGCAGTTAAGCAAGACAATATCGGCATTACGGGAGAAGGCACTATTAACGGCAGAGGGTTTCTTACTGCTAATAATATGGTAACCTATATTCATAAAAAACTGGTAGTCGATCCGTTGAAATTAGACCGGCCCAACGAAACAAACAGGCCACAAAACATTTATTTCCGTGAGTGTAATAATGTTACTATAACCGGGATCTTTCTTAAAGACCCCGCGAGCTGGAACCAAACCTATGACCAATGCAAAAATCTTTATGTGGATGGCATTACGGTTGATAGTAAGGCCTATTGGAATAACGACGGAATCGATGTGGTGGATTGCGATGGTGTGGTTATAAAAAATTCATACTTCGATGCAGCGGATGACGTCATCTGTTTCAAATCTCACGATGCAACAAAAATTTGCCAGAATGTAGTGGTTGATAATTGCACAGGAAGATCGAGCGCCAATGGTTTAAAATTTGGAACAGTCTCCCGGGGTGGTTTCCGCAACTTTAAGGTTACCAACCTTAAGATAATTGACACTTATCGATCTGCTATAACATTTGCTGCTGTTGATGGGGGAATTGTAGAAAATATACTAGTGGATGGGGTTAAATCAATAAACACCGGTAACGTTATTTTTTTGCGCATCGGGGACAGGTGGAGCAAGGGCAATAAGCCATCGATGAATAACGTAGTTATAAAAAATGTATATGCCGAAGTACCCTTATCAAAACCAGATTCAGGATATAGTTACGAAGGACCTATTGAAGATCTTCCCCGAAATATTTCTCCTTCAAGTATTGTTGGACTACCGCAGTATAAAATAACTAATGTAACATTAAGCAATATAGAAATTGTGTATCCTGGTGGCGGAAATCCCAACTATGCTAAAGTAGGTACATCGAAACAAGAGCTGGAAAGTATTCCCGAAATGCCTGCGGCCTATCCTGAGTTTTCGCAGTTTAAAGAATTGCCCGCATGGGGATTTTATGTAAGACATGCAGAAGGAATTGTGTTCGACAATATTGTTTTTAGAGCCAAAGAAAAGGATTACCGTCCGGCCATCGTGTTTGATGATACAAAGGATATTCAGTTAAAAAATGTTGCAATAAAAGAGCCTGATAGTAAGGGCAAGAAAGAAATTATTTTACATAATTCTACAAAACGTAACTAATTAAAATTTTAATTTCTTAAGTCAAGCGATATGAAAAGAAAGTTGACCCTATTAATTATTTGGATATTGGCCTGTGCTAACGTGAACGCTAAAGAGTATAATGCGTCTCTATTTGGTGTGTTATCTGATGGCGTTACCAACAACACTGCGTCGATACAAAAAGCAATTGATTATATAAATGAGCAAGGGGGCGGCACTCTGGTATTTTATGTGGGCAGATATGTTACAGGAACCGTCTATCTTAAATCTAATGTGTATATAAAGTTACAGGAAGGAGCTATACTGGTTGGTGCCGCATCGCCTTACGAATATAAAAGCCAGGCAGCTGTACAAGGGTTAGTAATAGCCGATGGACAACAGAATATTGGCATTTCCGGCAAAGGAGTAATTGAAGGAAATAGCACTAATTTTTTAAAAGCCTTAAAAAAATTAATGGATGCAGGCTACGTTAAAAAAGAGCCGCGCTCCAGCCTTTTAGCTTTTAATAATTGCTCAAACGTGCAGATCGATTCAATCAACTTATGGGATGGAGCTTATGAAGCCTTGAGTGTTACAGCGTGTAAAAAGGTTGATATAACATTCATTAGCATTGAGGGAAAAAATATTCCTTCATCATCGGGCATGCTTTTAAAAAATAGCAGGGATATCGCCATAAACAATATATTTATAAAGGTGGCCAACCGGCCGCTTTCCAGTATGGATAACCAGAATCTCCATATTCAAAATTCAAAAACCA
>JBCNOR010000263.1:0-6978 GCA_039593785.1 Niabella sp.
AAATTGACTACAGTAGTACCACTTGCCCCCTTCAGCAAGCCGTTAAGATATAAAGCGTTTTGGTTAAGATGATGCGTAAGCACATGCCCATAAACCCCCATATTTTTTTGCGCTGCAAAATCAATAAACTGTTTTACACCCGAAAGATTCATGGAGCCATCTGACTGTACAATAGAACTATGCTTCATTTCCGTTTCCAGCACCAATTCATTGAAATTTCTGTCAGCTATCTTAAATATTGCACTTCCACCGGTAAGATAGGTATTTGCCGGCACTACCGTAGCCAACCTGAAATGGGGGTTTGTGGTTGTATTAATTAATGATTTTAAGGTAGGTAAGGCATTAATAGCTTCCTGGTTGATCATACTCTCCGGCTTGTCGGCCACAAATTCCCGATCCGGGAATTTGGCGCATCCTCCTGTTATAAAAAGCATTGTTGCAGAAAGAATCGCTCCTGAATAAAAATTTGTCATTAGTTTTCTCATTTCAATACTTTTTTATTTTATAACTGCCGGTTGAAATTCAGCGGACACTGCACGGTCGCGAACGATAAGGGTATCCAGGGTTGTAACACTGCTAATGCCGGGAGCTGACACCTGATAATTCAGATATAGTCCATCTTTTTGTTGCCCATCCATCGTTTCTCCATTTTCTTTAAAAGAGCCCGATCCGCTAGCGGTAACACCTGTTGTCGCAGAGGTAATGGTACAATTGCCTGAACCATCGAAAGTGAGGCGTAAAGTACAAGAAACATTCGTTCCGGTTTTGTCCTTATATGTTACGGGATAATCAATTGACTGGAGCGAAACTGTCGACAGTTTCTTCAACTCATCATCTTTACGATACTGCGCATGCCTTACAATTGCGGCCGTACTGGCGTCGGTAAAAGTGACATTATCTTTTCCGCGGCACAAATAATTTCCATGCCATTTATTTACATACTTAACACCGTATAAAACATAGTCTTTTCCCGACAAAATAGAATCAGCATTTTGAACCGAAACCATTTTCAGCGGAATTACATAGTGACTTTTTATAGCATTGGGGTCTGCAAAAAAAGCATCAGTAAACTGTACCTGAACGCCGTTTAAGATACTACCCGCCGGAATTGTCATTTGATCGGAAAGGAAGCTATAGTGTGTTGAGGGAAGCAACACCATTTTCGCACCGCCATACGCATTATCAAAGTACTTATTTTGCAAAAGCGATTCGTCCACTATATACCTAATAGATACGTTGGCCTTATTATCGCGTGTACCCCCTAAGGCTGCTTTTATTTCTACCTTTCTTTCATTATCCAGGGTATTATCTATAAATTCCTCCTTGCCCAAAGTAAGCGTTCGTCCAACTGTTTGATAGGAAAAATACACGGACGTATGATCGTAATCCGGCCAGTCTGTATCCGCATTTTTGTTACAGGACAGTACCAGGATGCTCATGGCAGCCATCATGTATGCATATATCTTTTTTGTTTTCATATTCTGTTTTTTTAGTTTTCAATAAAAAACTACCATCCTTTATTTTGCTTAAGATTACTGTATTTTAATACTTCCGAAAGGGGAAGCGGGCCATAATACATGTAATCCTGATACGTTCTGTTTTCTACATTAATAGGCGTAAAGACTCCTCCGTTTGCGTCTATACCCTGAGCGGATTCATTAAGATTAATCTTCCAGCGCCGTAAATCCCAGAAACGGAAACTCTCGAAACACAGTTCCAGGCGGCGTTCGTTACGGATGAGCTCACGCATCTTGTTTTTATCGGTTTTACAATCTTCAAGATAAGGGTCACCGTTCTGAAGACCAATGCCCGCTCTAGTACGGATGGCCTTAATTACATCGTAAGCAGAGTAAGCATGGCTTCCGGCTGCTGTTGGCCCCCAGGCCTCGTTCGCCGCTTCGGCATAATTAAGATACATCTCGGTATAACGGATACGGGGCTCCAGATGATTCTTTCCTACTGTAGCTGCCGGATTCGGATTTACATCCATGCGTAATCTTTTTTTCATGTAGTATCCGGTACGCGTAGATGTTTCACGTCGCAATAATCCATCATCGGTACCGGAACCGCTGCCTGTACGTACTACTGTATTATTAATTCCAACTGCGCTTCCGTCATAAATAATATACCTGGCTAAACGGGGATCCCTGTTGGCATAGGGATTACCTGCATTGTAGCCGCTGTTGGTATTGTTAATAGGGTAACCATTGAGCATAGGAAACGCATCTACCAGATTTTGGGTGGGGTTCATTCTACCAGATCCAAACAGAGAAGGCGGGAAATACGCTGCTTCCTGATCGCTGGTGTTCGTTTGCAAGTTTTTACTCCAGATATATTCCGGGGGAAGTATACCATTTGATACACTGCTTAATTCTGCATCATTGGCATAATAGGTACCACCTGTAGCAGGCAATGCATTGGCGCCTCCCTTATAATCTATAATTGCGGCAGCAGCATCTGCGGCAGTGCTCCAGCTATTATTTGCACCGTTTAAAAATCCGGGACTCGCTGCCAGCAACGCCACTCTGGCTCTGAACGATTTGGCGATTAATCCATTGAATAAAGATCTCTGTCTATCTCCCATTACATAATTATATATCTCCCTGCGTTTTTCCTGGGGTGCCTTATCAAGGATCATATTAAAACGGGCAGGGATGACGCCTCCAGCAGCTATAGCACCATACTCCACGGGCAAATAAGCTTCGGCACTGTCCAAATCCCGGTAAATCTGGGCTACACAATCAACAAAGCTGGCGCGTGGCGTATTAAAGTCTGCCTTAGCATCTACGAATTCCGTTAATATAGGTACTCCTGCCAACTGACCATCGACAGTATATCCGCCGTGATTTCTTAACAGGTAATACATATACATGGCACGCAGGCCATATGCTTCGCCCCTGAATTTCATATTATAAAACTCAGAAAGAACAGGGTCCAATATCGACCAGGTCACTTTCTGTGAGTTTTGCAAAAAGAGATTTAAATATTCGATGGAACTATATGCGCTGTTCCATACGTTAAACGGATTATTGGCTGAAGTCCACGAGCCGGTTGCCAGCTGCAGAAAAATGTCATTTCTATTGTTGGTAACTGCATCATCCGTTGCATATTCACTATTATCATAGTAGCCCGGCACCGCCACATACGCACTTAAAATAAGTCCACGTGCGTATTCAGTATCCTGGTACATAGCCTCTATTCCGGGAAGGTTTTCATTATCTGGTTCCAGCAATTTTTCGCAACCTGAAAAAGCCGAAAGAGCGAAAAAACCAGCTATTAATATTTTAAGTTTCATCTGTTAAATTTTTATCATTTTAAAATTCGCAACAACCTGTTATTTTATAAAAGAGTGATTGCAGCTCATTTTATGGTATCATTCAATTTAATTCACTCGTTAAAAAGTAGCCTTAACCCCAAGGTTATAGAACCTGTATTGTGGTGCAGATCCATAATTGGTTTCCATCATCTCACGTTCTTTGGAAAGTACCAGTAAATTATCACCCTGTACATATATTTTAAGCGCATGCAGAAATGATGAGTTTTTAAACAACCTTTCATTGAAATCATACGTAAGCTGTACACGGGCAAGATTAAACCGATCTGTCTTATACATCCAATAAGTCGAATTTCTGAAGTTATTGCTGTTACCTGTCGTAGTAAGCGCAGGATAAGAGCCCTGCCTAACCACGGCCCACTTACCGTCTGTATTTTTTTCGATAAGCGTACGGTCTAATACGATATCTGAATATTTGGTCGCACCATTTACCCAAAAATAGCTACCGCTTTTATAGGCTATGGCGCCGGTATTACCAGATCCAAGGGCAAACAAAGTCAGTCTTTTCCAATTAACGGTGAGATTAACACCAAAAGTAAAAGGCGTAGCGCCCCAACCGGCTTTGCCCAATTGTACCTGATCATTATTATCCACAATACCGTCACCGTTTACATCCTTATACTTGATGTCACCGGGTTTGTAGGCACTGAAAGTTTGCCTGGCATGATTGTCTATTTCATCTTGGGTTTGGAAAATACCTTCCGCTATGAGCGCATAAGAGGCATCAAGGGGCCTTCCGGCACGATACAAGTAATCATTATTATACACCTCATCTCTCTTCAGTACTTCTGAATTAAAAAACATACCAGCCAATCCTAAAGAAGTGCTCACCTCTCCGAACTTTTTGTTCATGTTCACCGAAAAATCAAGGCCTTTGCGCTGTTCATTATTATAATTTACCCAGGGAAGCAGGGAGAAGCTGTTCCCCCCGGAAAAGTAGGAAGGATATAAAGAAGAGGTTTGACTAAGCAGGCCGTTGGTATTTTGCCGGAAATAATTCGCTTCCAGATTTACGACGTTATCGAAAAGTGAAGCTTCAAAACCAGCTCTGAACTCATTTCTTTCTACATAAGTAAGATCAAAATTGCTACCCCGGCTTATAATGGTACGCCAGGTTCCTGTACCTACAGGCCAATCGCCGTACCAACCTTTTGGGTTAAAATATCCCTGGTATAAATAGTAGTCACTTATGTCTATATCTTGCTTCAGCGAACCATAAGAAGCGAAGAGTTTCAAATTCGTAATTACATCGTTTTTAAAGAATTTTTCATCACTCACACGCCATCCTACGGTAACTGTCGGGGAAAGGGCATTCCTTTTACCCGGAGGCAGTTTGGCAGAATGAACTGCGGCGGCAGAAAAATCAAAATAATATTTCTGTTTGTAATTATAGGCCGCCTGAAAACCCAAATTCGTGTTCCTGGTTGGATGATACACACTGCCCTCATGCCCTTCATCTCTTGCTACACGTGCCTGATACCCCCAGGCAAGGAACTTACCTGTTACATTATGCACCCCGGCAAAAGACCTTTGATAGTCAAACTGGCCCTTAGCAGACATTGTTGAAGTGTACGTATTCTCACCAATATACTCATTTGTTTGGTTCCCGTCCAACCCGAACTGGCTAAGCCCGGTAATCATAGCTGGCTGGCCGTCGATATCTGACCAGGTAGGCGCAAATGTTGCATAGTCTATCCTGTATGCCTCGTTGTACAAATAAGTGTAATCCATATTATAGCTGGCCAGGAAGCTGAGGCCCTTCAATACCGAACCTAAATCTGCTTTGGTACCTACATCAAACATAAAAGTTCTATTTCTGTACTTAATATAACCGGCCCTGAGCATATCAGAAAAAGCATTGGTGGTATTGGTAGATATACCTCCTAAAAGATATTTCCCGTCAATAATATGCTTACTGTTTTGTACTATTGTTTGCAAGTTGGGATTAGCCGGATCTAATTGATCTATGGGGATCAAAGGAGACATCCTATTGGGCCACATAGAGGCTGCGGCCCCCCAAAAATCGCCACGAGCGGTGTAGTTATTGCTCAGGCCTGCTACTGCATTCGTATATGCCGTCAGCCATTTGGTCAAGGTCATATCCACGTTACCTCTTATATTTAAAACTACATCGTTATTATTCTTGGCATCGCCGTATTTTAAAATGCTACTGTTATGAGAAAGCCCTATGTTGCTGTAATAACGGGTACGCGCGTTACCACCATGAATTTCTGTAGTTATATCTGACCTCGAAAAGGCCTTTTTAAGATAATCGGAAGTGAAAAATTTCAAATCAGGATACCGGTAAGGATTGGAACCGGATGCTGTATTATAAATCAGTTCAGGAGAGTATATTTCTGTAACGCCATCGTTTCTCGATGCTTCATTGTATAAAGTCATATACTCTCCGGCATTCAGATAGCCCGCATATCTTTTAGGTACATTAATACCCGTGTTAGCGCGAACATCAATGGTTAAGGGCCTTTGCTCACCCCGCTTTGTAGTGATCAGTATTACACCTTTGGCGGCATTACTTCCATACAAAGCTACGGCACTAGCCCCTTTAAGCACGGATACAGACTCTACTTCAACCATGCGAACATCCTGCGCACGGCGAGGAACACCATCAATAATTACCAGGGCGCTCTGCCCCCACACACTTCCGGTATAACCGCCAACGAAACTTTGCAGGTTATCCAAACTATACGTTCCATAGCTTTTCTCCAATAACTCAGACATGTTTACAGTGGAAATACTACCCAGCAAGTCTTTTTGAGCAACTTTTC
Organism: Niabella sp.; assembly: GCA_039593785.1. Lineage (GTDB taxonomy): Bacteria > Bacteroidota > Bacteroidia > Chitinophagales > Chitinophagaceae > Niabella. The sequence continues at coordinate 6,121 of JBCNOR010000263.1, forward strand.
CAAAAGCCACGTTAACCAGGCTGTCTTTCTGATGCAAATTTGCACTATCCAGTAACTCCAGATCTTGTGCATTTGCATTCGATGCGCCCATAAGGCAGGCCGTGAAAAAAAGACAATACGCTTTTATGTTATTTTTCATCATTTCGTTTTTTAATTCCAACCTGGATTTTGTTTAAAATCTTCATACTGGTTCACATCATCTCTTGTAAACGGAAACCAATAATGTCTGTCCTGCAACTGCCTTTCAATAATCACCGTTTCCCTGTAGTTTCTTACCTCCGCGTTTTTAGGATCAGCATAGATCTGATTTTCGGGGGTCACCCGGTCAAACTCTACACCTTTCTTATAAGTATAAGGACGTTGGGTAAGCAACAACCATCTCCGAAGATCTACAAACCGGTGTCCTTCAAAAGCCAGTTCAACTGCCCTTTCGCGTCTTAATTCATTCATAAACTCTGCAGTAGATCCCAGAAACTTTGCATTTACTTCTCCAACTCCGGCTCTTGCGCGTATTTTGTTTACCGCTCCCACAGCAGAAAGATTGTACCCTGTGGCACTGCTCTGAGGACTACCGTATCCATTAGCTGTGGCTTCTGCGTACATCAAATACACGTCAGCCAGGCGCATAAAACTTAAAACCAAAGAGTTGTCGTCTTTGTAACCGTCCCAGTCGTTCATGTATTGATCCGTAAATTTCTTGTTGAGAAATCCTGTTATTGCTTCCTTAGGCTTACTATCTGTTCTGTAATAACCACCGGTATAAAGGCTGGCGTACTGGCGCTTCAAATTATTTGGACGAAACCTTCGTGCTCGATTTCGTCAACGATTCCGACGAAATTCAGGAGGCCTTCCGTCAAT
>JBCNOR010000264.1:0-6936 GCA_039593785.1 Niabella sp.
GAGTAGATACATTTACCCTAAAAATCTCTAAAGACAGCCTGGAAGCGCCCGTGCAATACGAAGCTCAGGATTCTGCCATAGGATTGGTGCTAAACAAAACCATTGAATTGTATGGTAAGGCCAAAACAGAATATCAAACCAGCTCTTTACAGGCGCCCTACATGAAGCTCAACCAGGCTACAGGGGTTGTTTCTGCAAGGGCAGGAAGGGACAGCACCGGGGCAGTAACTGATTACATTGAAATGAATGACGGCCAAAGCCAGTATAAATCAGATAGCCTAGATTATAACTTTCAAAATCAGCGTGGATTAATACGTGGCACCATCTCCCAGCAGGGAGAAATGTTTGTGCACTCCCAGATTGCTAAAAAAGTGAATGAAAATACAGTATACGCTACCGGTAACTTTTTTACCACTTGTAATTTAGATCATCCTCACTTTGGGTTCAGGGCCAACAGGGCAAAAATTGTCAATAAAAAGCTGGCGGTAACAGGCGCTGTTCGCCCCGAATTTGATTCAGTTCCGGTACCGATTTACCTGCCTTTCGGGTTTTACCCGCTTTACCAGGGTAGGCACTCAGGTGCAATGGCGCCAAGTTTTGAAACCAACGACCAGGAAGGGGTAGGTTTATCCGGCCTGGGGTATTATCTTGGTATCAGTGATTATTGGGATGTACAATTTACGGGCGATGTCTACTCATTCGGAACCTGGAGCGCCAACGCGCTTCCTACTTACAGGAAGCTATACAAGTATCAGGGCAACCTGAATTTGGGTGTTAGAAGTACAAAAAGAAATACCAGGGGTGACCCGGATTACATGAAGACCATGAGCTATACCTTCAATTGGTCGCACAGCTCGGACAGCCGTTCCAGGCCGGGTGTGAACTTTGGCGCCAGCGTTAACTGGAGTTCTACCAATTATAGTCGTTTGATCCCTAATAATGCGCAGCTCAATTTTCAAAACGTAATCGGATCTTCTATCAATTATTCGAAACAATGGCAGGATAAGCCTTTTAACTTATCGCTATCCATGAACCATAGCCAGAATAACCAGAACCGGTCTATGACCATTAACTTCCCGACTGCCAACTTTGCAATGACCACCATTTATCCTTTGCAGAAGAAAGAAAGTGTAGGTAAAAAGAAGTGGTATGAGCAACTGGGTATTGGTTATAATGGTAGCTTTAGAAACGACTTTAACTTTTATGATTCTGTTGCTTATTCAAAAAGCAATGATCTCATTAATAACAGGCGCTTCCTGAAATTTTTGCTGGACACCGCCCGCTGGAGTGCTAATCACAATATTCCAATTACCCTTTCGCTCCCTTCCATTCTGAACGGTGCTTTGGTGATTGCTCCTTCTGTTTCCTACTCCCAGGAGTGGGTGGATGGAATCACTACTATGAATTGGGGCCCTAAAACATTTTACAGGAGGAATTTGGCTAATGATGGGGATAGCTCTTATGTGAAAGATACCATAGTGGCAAATGTCGGCGGCGGGTTCAGGATAAAGCAGCAAACTTCTTTCGGTATATCATTCAATACGGCATTATATGGTAGTTATGAATTTAAAGGAGAGAAGGTTAAGGCCATACGACATGTGATGAGGCCGACCTTCGGCTTGAATTATACTCCGGATTTAACAGCGAAGTTCTGGAAGCCTGTGCAGATTGATAGTATTGGCACCATGGCTTTATACAATCAGCTGGAGGGATTGTACTCCCGCCCCGTTAGCCAGTTTACAAGCAGAAGGTCCGGCGGTATCAGTTTTGGATTGGATAATAACCTGGAAATGAAAGTAAGGGCAAAACCTAAAAAGAAGAAAAAAGAATCTGACACCAACCAATCCTCTGATACAGACGATGAAGAAGAAAAAACAGTTGATCCGGGCAGACAGGAAGATATCGAAAACGGTATTAAAAAAATAAAACTGATAGATGGTTTTGGATTTAACGGATCGTATAATTTTTTGGCCGACAGTCTCAAATTGTCTCCTATCAGTCTGTATTTTCGCACTAATCTTTTTAATGAAGTGGACCTTCCAAATGTTACTACCTCAGGTATCAACCTGAATGCCTCAGCCACGTTGGTGCCTTATAAGCTCAATGAAACGGGCTACGCTACATCTACATATGCCTGGGCTGGCGATGGAGGATTTAAAATAGGTACGGTAACGAATGCCAGCATTTCTATGAGCACCAGCTTTCAAAGTAAGCCCAAAGATCCCCAAAAGGCAAAGGCAAGGGAGAAAGCTATTAACGAAAGTTTGAATGATCCCATGCTTCAGGGCGATCAAACCAGGTTGCTGGAGTATATGCGCCAAAACCCGGCACAATTCGTGGACTTCAATACGCCATGGTCTATTAATTTGTCCTATTCACTAAACTACTCCCGGCAGAATCGTAATCCGCTTACTTTACAAAGCTCCACCAGTCCTATCACTTCCAGTGTTAACTTTAATGGTAGCTTTAATCTCACCCCGAAATGGAATTTCAGCGTAAACGGATTCTACGATTTCTCGACAGCAAAGATCCAGACCTTCTCAATGGCCATTTCACGCGACCTGCATTGCTGGCAGATGGCTATTAATGTAACGCCAATTGGTTTATACCGCTTCTTCAATTTCACCATCAGCCCGAAGGCTGGTATTTTACAAGATCTGAAAATCAATCGCAGCCGCTCCTTTGTTGGCGGACAAAAATAGCAGTCCTTTACTTAGAATTTTTTTGTGCAAAAACAAATTCAGCAAAGCCAAGGATATCCCAGAAGATATTTGCATTCAGCTTCTTAGCGCTTAGTATACCTGCTACCAACCTGAACGGTGTTAGTAAGATAAATAATTTGTTGCGGCGGATGCCGGACTGTATAACTGAGCAGTTATTGTCTTTGAATATTCCTGCTATTTCCTTTACAGAATAGAGACGCACATGGGTAGGATCGTCTTTAAAATTCAAAGTACCATGCATGCTCGGGAGGCGCGTACTTTTTTCACCAGGGTATTCAATATAGAAGTAGCCGTTCGGCTTTAGCTTTTTAATAAGCGCCGGTAAAACCAGGTCCCCGTTGTGGAGATGTTCGATTACGTGTGCCATCCTGATAAAATCAAAGTAACTATCGGGAATACTTTCCAGTTTTAATTGGGTAAGGTCCAGTTCATAAAAGCTATGCATGGCAGCGAAGTCGCTTTCATCATTATTAAAATCTCTTACTATATCCAGCCCATGGTACTCGCAATTCGGATACATTGCTTTTGTTTTGGAGGCTGACCGGTTGCCGGCTCCTACATCCAGCAAAGTGAAAGGCCTGTTGCCAAATGTTTGGTTGATGTATAGAAACTTGGGTGTTTGTTTTTTTAAAAAACGAAGCATGATGATGAATGGGTCTGGTTATTCTTTAAAAGTATTTTCGCGGATATGATCGTACATGGTATGAAACACCTTGTCTTTTAACTCCAGTGCGGTAATATCTTTAGAAGAGATCGGGGGCAGGAAACGGATCTCCAGTTTCTTTGGTAAAAAGAAAAAGGTTTTGTGTAACGGAACCGCTTCTTTTGTACCTGAAATAATAGCGGGGATGATATCCGTCTTTGTTTCATAGGCCAGCTTGAAAGCCCCGTTGTAAAAGGGTTTTAGCGGTTCTTTAGTACGGTTTCGGGTTCCTTCCGGATAAATGCACATATGCATTCCCGTTCGTAATACCCATTTCATTTTTTCAAAGCTTACCCGGCGGCTTTTTTCGCTTTTCCGGTCAACCAGTACCGATCCCTTAGCATAGTAAAGACCGAACAAAGGTATTTTGGCAAAGCTCATTTTAGCAATGGTTTTGTTGGGGCCTGGTATAAATGGCGATGAAAGGGGAATGTCCAGCAGCGAATTATGATTGCAGGTAACAATATAGCTTTTACCTTTTTCAAAATATTGGGTACCGGTAACTCTAAAGGGGCACCCGATGAGGAACAGCCATACCCGCATCCAAACCCGCGAGATCCTGATAAGGAAATGGGTGCCTCCCGGCTCAGGTATCAGGTAGGAGATCAGTGAAATGGGTAAAATGATCAAAAATGTGACAATAAAACTCAGCAAGCCCCAGATGGCCCAAATTCTGCCTGCTATTTCTTTGAAAATGTTCATGCTTACTGTTGAATGTCAGCAAAAATAGTAGATTTCAATTGGGGCCATTCATCTTTTAGTACGCTGTAAAAAACAGACGTGCGCCGGTTGCCGTTCCATAACAATGAGTGGCTTCTTAAGATGCCTTCTTCAATACCCCCAATCTTTTCGAGACCTTTTCTTGCACGTACATTGTATACACCGGTTTTAAATTCAACCCTCTCAAATTCCAAGGCTTCAAAACTGTGTTGCATCAGCAGGAATTTAGCGTGCCGGTTCACTCCTGTACTTCTAAATTCAGGACCCAGCCAGCTCCACCCAATTTCCAGCCTTTTATCATACCACGCTATATTACCAATGCTACTGCTACCCGCTATGCGGCCCGATGCTTTATCTATAATGGTGAAAGGAAGCCTGGTGCCTGCTTGTTTGGTTTGCTGAGCATCTTCAACCCATTGCTTTAATTGTACCGGTTCACTAAGCTTCAGGGAGAAATACTCCCACATATCTTCATCTTGTTTTGTCAGCTGAAAAAAAGGTTCATAATCCCCTGCTTCCATTGGTCGTAGTAAAACCTTATCTGTTTCTATAGTCATCGATTGCCTTTTTGTTACCCCACTCATTACTCATTTCTGATGGCTCCTTACTTACTATCACAGTTTCCAGTCCACCGGCTCAATTCCTTTGTCCATCAGGTATTTATTGGTTTTTGAAAAATGCCGGCATCCTAAAAACCCTGCGTGCGCTGACAGAGGGGAGGGATGAGCAGCTTTTAAAATGCAGTGTTTTGACTCATCAATAAATGCTGCTTTTTCCTGCGCAAATTTTCCCCAAAGCAAAAACACTACATGTTCTTTTTCTTCAGCGATCTTTTTAATAACGGCATCTGTAAATTGGGCCCAGCCAATTTTTGCATGGCTCATAGGCTCGCCAGCGCGAACAGTTAGCGAGGCGTTCAGCAAAAAAACGCCCTCTGCTGCCCATTTGCTCAGATCGCCGTCCTTCGGCCTTTCCATGCCTATATCTGTTTGTAGTTCTTTAAAAATATTAACGAGCGATGGAGGGGGTGGTACCCCTGGCTGCACGGAAAAGCATAAGCCATGCGCTTGCCCGGGACCATGATAAGGATCCTGTCCAAGGATGAGTACTTTAACTTTATCAAATGGAGTTGAATTGAAAGCGTTAAAGATCATTTTTCCGGGAGGGTAAATAATCTTCTTTTGCTCTCTTTCTGTTTTAAGATGATTGACAATATTCGAAAAGTAGGGCTTGTCGAATTCTTCTTTTAATTTTTCTTTCCAGGAAGCTTCTATCTGTACGTCCATTGATCTCGTAGTTTAAGTCTCAAACCTACATGAAATTTTTCAATACTGGAATCACTTGAATACTAATGGGATGATTTTTGCACACTTATTGAAAGTGATAAACTTATGAGATCAAACAATGACTGTATATAAAAAATAATGTAAATTACTGCAACGATTTTTAAACTATGGAGTATATAGATTATTACAAAGTGCTGGGTGTAGAAAAGAATGCAACGGCTGATGATATTAAAAAGGCCTACCGGAAACTGGCCCGCAAACATCACCCCGATTTAAATCCGAATGATCCCGAAGCCGTTAAAATCTTCCAGCAGATCAATGAGGCGCATGAAGTGTTGAGTGATCCTGATAAGCGAAAAAAATATGATCAGTATGGAAAAGACTGGAAACACGCCGACCAGTTTGAACAGGCACGCCAGCAACGCCAGCAGCAGGGCGGCCCACAGCGGGGGGCGTACGGTGGCGATGAATATTTTTCATACAGCAATGAAGGCGATTTTTCGGACTTCTTTTCCCAGATGTTCGGTGGTATGGGAGGTGGCGCTTCGCAGGGAAGTGTGAAATATAAGGGACAGGATTACCGTGCTGAGGTGAAATTAAATCTGAGCGAGGCTTATAAAACCCATCAGCAAACTTTTACCGTGAATGGTAAGAATATTCGCATTACAGTACCTGCGGGTATTGAAAACGGGCAGGAAATAAAAATTAAAGGATATGGCGGTGCCGGAGCAAACGGAGGACCTGCCGGTGATTTGTTTATCACATTCAATATTATTAATGATACTTCGTTTACAAGAAAAGGTAACGACCTGTACAAGGAAATTCCTATTAATTTGTATAAGGCAGTTTTAGGAGGAGAAGAAACCATCGAAACAATGGATGGAAAAGTGAAACTTACTTTACAGCCGGAAACACCCAATGGTACAAAAGTAAGGCTAAAGGGCAAAGGCTTTCCGGTTTATAAAAACGAAGGACATTTCGGAGATCTTTATATTACCTGGCAGGTTTTGTTACCTACCCATCTTACCGAAAAGGAAAAAGAATTATTTCAACAACTGGCCGATGAAGCCTCTAAAAAATAAGCGATGACTAACGAAAACAGTATTTTAATAGAGGAGTGTTGCAAACATTACCGTATTGAAACGTCTTTTGTGAAAACCTTAAATGAGTATGGACTGGTTGAGCTAAGTTATACCGGCGAGTCTTATTTTATTCATAATGATCAACTCTCGCTGTTGGAAAAATATATGCACCTGCACTACGACCTGGATATAAATATGGAAGGTATAGAAGCTATCAGTCACCTACTGGAAAAGATAGAACGGCTTCAATTGGAGCTGAGAGCATTGAAGGGCTGATATTTTTTATCGCTTAATAAGGGCAATCGTTTGCGCAAAGCTTTGTGATTAGCGGGTTTCGCTGTTTCTTTGAAGGATTGTTTTTCAACTATTCCAACCACAAAGTTTATGAAGTTTTTATCTTGCCTGTTGCTGTCGTTTTTAAC
>JBCNOR010000265.1:0-6921 GCA_039593785.1 Niabella sp.
TCGCAAAAACTTAGGTTTCATATCGGCCAATGCCTGTGCCAGGTCGGCCCTCAGCCCGTTTTTACGATTTTTAAATGTTTTTTGGGGAAAGAGCGATACCATATCCAAATGAATACTGCCCTTTTGTTCGGAAACTAACTCAATTGAAGCGTCAGCCATAGTTGCATTTGCCGTTATCACTGCCGCCAGTTTTTTCCAGTTGGTCCCGGCAGGAACTTTCATAGAAGCAGTGCCTAGTATATTTCCGTTTTTATCTGATAATCTCCAGGTGATCCGGCCGGCTTTTCCTGTGGGGACCCTTACAAAAGCGCTGCAATCGTATTTTTCACCGGCCTTAACAGCAATGCCTCCAAAACCTTCGTTGACCAGCACCGCCTTACCCATATCGTTATTCAGCACTGCATAATGCGGGTTATTGGAATGAATGGACGACGCAGTGTCTATGGATAGGTTTCCTGCGCTTGCCCGCCATGCAGTTTGATGATTCCAGTTCCTGTCCCGGTGTTTCTTATCAGCAGGGTGATATTCAAAATCGCGGTTTTGTACCAGCTCCGCATATAAGCCTCCATCGGCAGCATAGTTAATATCTTCAAAAAAAGCGCCAACCAGCAGGTCGCTGATCTTTTTGCTTTTTCCGGGAACGGGAGTGAGTGTAACGTCTACCGGCTTTAAACCGCCAAACCGCAGGTGATCGGTGGCGGCAGATTCTGCTAAAAGAGCCGATTGGTGCTGCGCATTTTTTTGTGCATTCAAAAGTCCTTCTACCAGGCTAAACACTACTTTATGTACCGTGCCGGTTTGCTTTTGCCCTGAAATGGTTGCTTCAACACGCCTGTTAAGATGTTGCCCCGCACTTATTTTTTGGGCTAAAGGAAAGGTTTTAAAGTCCGTTGCCATTGAAAATAGCTGGTTGGTCTGACCGATGTTACTTTGCCAGCTTACCAGATATTTGCCACCCGGGGCGGAGGTAATAACCGGCTCTGATACATTACTGCCTGCAGGGGTTTGCGGGTAGCTCTGGCGGCCCCAATATACCAGATCGGGCGAAGCTGCATGCGCAAATACATTTTCTTTCGCATTCAGGCTCCATACCAGGTGCCAGGTTCCTGCATCACCCGCATAGAGAAAGGGTTTCAGCATCTTCTTTTCGGAACCCCATGCCCCGTAATCGCTGTAAACAAAAAAGTGTTCCGGTCCTATTGCATTCCAGCTATAACCGTCGTTGCTCCATGCAAAGGCCAGGCCGGTGCGGGCATTTCCCCGTTCAGGCGAATAGGCAAAAATATAGGCCGAGTCGGGGCGGTTGGCTGGCTGCTGGGTTTTACCTGTTACCGTAAAAAAACATAGCAGGGCCAGGGCAATCAATTGTTTCATAGCAGTGGCAATTTATAATAGTATAAATGACAAATATAATTGTTTACGGAGAAAATTGCAACTACTTTATCTGATCGTTCAGCCTGCGTTTGTACGGGAATTACCAGGAATGTTGCCGGATTACCTGTTCTATTACCGCCGGAAAATGCGCATGCTCCAGCAGGTGTATTTTTTGAGCCAGTTGTTCGGGCGAGTCTCCGGGCTCAATATCGCAGGTAGCCTGGAAGATGATATCGCCATGGTCGTAATGCTCATCTACATAATGAATGGTAATACCGCTTTGTTTTTCCTGGTTGGCAATTACAGCCTGGTGTACAAAAGCACCGTACATGCCCTTGCCACCGTAATTAGGTAACAATGCCGGGTGAATATTAACAATTTTGCGGGGATAAGCGTCAATCAGTGGCTGGGGGATTTTTAGTAAAAAACCGGCTAAAACAACAAAATCAATTCCTTTTTCCTGTAAAAAAGCCGCATATCCGTCTTTTTTATACTGTTCTTTCTCAATCAGCACCTGTTCAATTTGCTCCCGTTCGGCAATTGCCAGCACCCCCGCCCCGGCTTTGTTACAGGCAATCAGGCTTACTTCGGCAATTTCGCTTGTCTTAAAATGGTCGATAATTTTTTGGGCATTACTACCGGCACCGCTGGCAAAAACAGCTATTTTTTGTTTCATCTTTTATTATTAATCCGTAACCGACCTTTTTATTGATTATTGGTCCGTTTCTTTGTTAGTTTTCTGAATAATTCTCTTAAATACTTTTTAAAAAAGGCATACTGGCCAAAAATAATGCTTACCCCTAGAACCATTAGTGGCCAGATTAAAGTTACCAGTACTATATATATAATAGTATAGAGCAGGGTATTGTTGATAGGGAGTACCGACATCAGCCGCCTGCCCAAATACCCGCTCAGGCTGCCACCTATGGCAAACGTACACAGTATTAAAAATAACTGCAGCGGACCAACCTTCCATTTTTGTTTGAGCCTGTTGAGCATGACTGATCCTGCAAAATAATCCACAATTTCCAAATAAGCTAAAATGAGGGATAATGCCCCCTCCAACCCCAGATATTCACATCAGAACGGGGTAAGCCGGGATGACTTTTTAATGACAAACAAATTTTGCTTTCAAAAAAAAAGGATCAAAAATCGGCTGAAACTCAAGCTGGGCGCGGGTTTAAAAAATTTGCAAATTGTTGCTGTTATGTTAACGCCGCGCCTTATTTTTGCAGTCGTTCAGAGGTTTTTATCCACATTTTAGATTTTATGCGTTTTATGAACAATCATAAGTATTTATTTAACCAACTAACCTTACTTATAATAGCGCTGCTTGTTTCCGTTGCCCCCGTTTTTGCGCAGGATGGTGCCGCCGTTCAGGAGGGAAAGACTTTATTTATCGGTAAGTGTCAGAGCTGTCATGCCGGCGACATGAAGTCAAACAGCACAGGACCTGCCTTGGGCGGTGTTCAGGGACGTTGGGAAGATGCGGGAAAACTGCATGAGTGGATACGTAATAACCAAAAGCTGATCGCTTCAGGATATCCTAAAGCGGTAGAAACATCAAAAATCAGCGCTTCGGCGATGACCACTTTCCCAGATCTTACTGATCCTCAGATAGATGCGATTCTTGCTTATATTGATGCGAAAGCTTCAGGTAAATTAGATACACCTAAAGAAGGCGCAGGCGGTGCAGCAGCAGGTGATGGTGGTTCCAGCCAGAATAACCTGATGTATGGTGTGGTTTCATTGATCCTGGCACTGGTAGCCCTGGTTTTGATCTATGTAAACTTTAACCTGCAAAAAGCAGCCCGTGATGCAGAAAATGTAAAATCGGCTCCTTCCCTACCTATTTACCGTAATAAAACATATATAGCCATTTTCGCAATCGTGTTTTTTATAATAGGCGGTTATTTCACTACCAAAGGATTGGTTAACGTAAACAGGCAGATTAATTACGAGCCTACACAACCTATCTTTTATTCTCACAAAGTACACGCCGGTGTAAACCAGATCAACTGTTTATACTGTCATGGTAACGCATGGGAAAGCAAAACAGCCGCAATTCCATCGGTTAATGTGTGTATGAACTGTCATAAAACCATACAGAAATACAGTGGACCCGAGTTGAAAGACAGAAACGGTAACCTGGTTGACGGAACCCGCGAGATCCAGAAATTATATGAATATGCAGGCTTCAACCCGGCTCAGCCTGATGCATGGGATGCTTCAAAAGCCAAACCAATTGAGTGGGTTAAAATTCATAACCTGCCTGACCACGTTTACTTTAACCACAGCCAGCACATCAGGGTAGGTAATGTTCAGTGTCAAACCTGTCACGGCGATATTACCGGTATGGATGAAGTGTACCAGTTCTCTGAGTTGAGCATGGGATGGTGTGTGAACTGTCACAGGCAAACCAAGGTGAATTTCAATGTAGATTCTACCAACGGAAATCAGTTTTACAGCATTTACGAGAAGTTTCATAACGACATTAAATCGGGCAAAATGGATAGTGTGACAGTGAAAGATATCGGAGGCCTGGAGTGTCAAAAATGTCACTATTAATAATAGTCAGTAGTTGTGCTGATGTACTCCATCAGTACCAGCGCTGAAGCGAAGAGCAAATTATCACATTAGCAAATTATCACATTAGATAAAGATATGAGTAAAAAGTACTGGCAAGGTTTCGGAGAAATAAATGATCCTGAAAATTTTCAGAAGAAAGTGAGCGATGAGTTTCGCGAAGAGCTGCCTTTTGAAGATTTTGACAGCAAGGGCTTATTAGACGCAAAAGCCCCGCGCAGGGACTTTTTGAAATACCTTGGTTTTAGCACTGCTGCTGCAACATTGGCAGCCAGCTGTAAAACAAAGGTTCGCGAAGCCATTCCTTACGCCTTTAAGCCAGAGAGCATTGTACCTGGTGAAGCAAAATTTTATGCTACTACATATGTACAGGGAGGAGAAGTGGTTCCCGTACTGGCAAAAGTGAGAGATGGCCGTCCTATTAAGATCGAAGGAAATGATAAGGCTGCGTTTACCAACGGAGGTACTTCTGCAGCTGTTCAGGCTTCGGTTTTAGACCTGTACGATACACACCGTCTTCGTTTTCCTCAAAGAAAAGTAGGCGATAAATTTGAAGAAAGTACTTACGAACATTTAGATAAAACAATTGCTGCCGAGTTAGCCAGTGCCGGCCAGATTGTTTTACTTTCCAACACGATCACGTCTCCATCTACTTTAGATATCATTGCTAAAAACCCGAAGATCCGTTTGGTACAATACGACCCTGCTAACTACAGCGGTATGTTACTGGCCAACGAAGCATCAGGATTTGGAAGAAACTTACCCACTTACAGATTTGAAAATGCGGATGTAATTGTAAGCCTTGGTGCAGACTTCCTGGGAACATGGTTAAACCCTATTGAGCAGGCATCAGGATATTCCAAAGGCCGTAAAATAGACGAGAAGAATCCTAAAATGAACAAACATTATCATTTTGAGGGCTTCTTAAGCATGACCGGTTCTAACGCAGATGAGCGTTTCGCTCATCGTCCTTCACAAACCGGTGCGGTGGCTTTAGCTTTATTAGCTGCCGTAGGTGGCGGTGCTACTGCTCCTGCCCTGGACGCTAAATTAAGCGCTGGCATTGCAAAAGCGGCGGCTGATCTGAAAGCGGCAGGTGCACGTGGTTTGGTTGTATCCGGCAGCAACGATGTAAATGTACAAACACTGGTAAATGCGATCAATGGCGCTATTGGTGCCTACGGTTCTACCATCGATTTTACCAGGCCTTCCAATACATCCAAAGCAATTGATAAAGATTTTGCTGACCTGCTGGCTCAGATGGAAGGCGGCCAGGTAACTGCGATCCTGATTCACGGAGCCAATCCTGTTTACGATTATTTCGACGGCGCACGTTTTGCCAACGCACTTAAAAAAGTAAAAACTTCTGTGTCGTTCAGCGAAAGAATGGACGAAACAACACAGCTGGTTAAATATATATTACCTACGCACCATTACCTGGAGAGCTGGGGAGATGCAGAGCCTAAAGGCGGCATCGTTAGCTTTATTCAACCTACCATCAATCCGTTATTTAAAACCAGGGCTTACCAGGATTCTTTATTAAAGTGGAGCGGTAATGCTACAGAATACCATGATTACCACAAAGAATTCTGGACTTCTAAACTGGGCGGCGAAATAGCTTTCCTTAATGCCTTGAAAACAGGTGTTATTGAAAACGCAGCGGCTGCAGGAGGCGCTTACTCCGGTGCAGCTACGGCGGCGGCGGCAGCTGCAGTGTCTGCTACACCTGCGGGTGGTAAGGATGAGTTAGTGGTATACAGAAACGTGGGTGTGGGCACAGGTGTAGGAGCCACAAACCCATGGTTACAGGAGCTACCAGATCCGGTAACCCGCGCTACCTGGGGCAACTACGCACTTATTTCGGTTGCAAAAGCAAAAGAACTGGGTATCGAGTTAGACAACGATTATGAATATTACCCTGAAAAGCCGGTAATTAAAATACAAAGCGGTAAGGCCAGCATTGAATTACCGATACTGGTGATGCCTGGTATGAACGCCAATACGATCGCTGTTCCAATGGGATACGGTCGTGCAGACTTCACAGGCCGTACAGCGGCGGGTGTGGGCGCCAATGCTTTTCCTTTCACTTCATTCAACGGTACAACAGTAAGCTTTGTAAACCCGAATGTTACCATAACCGATGCAGGAAGAAAAGAAAAAGTAGCCCAAACACAGATACACAACTCTTACGAAGGCCGTGTAGAAGTATTAAGAGAAACTACTTTAGGTACTTTCAAGAAAAGACCTAATGAAATAAAAGAGTGGAGAGATCACCTGGTAGAAACTTTTGCTGCAACAAGCGGCGACTTCAGAAAAGAAGCTACTTTATATGGTGTACACGAAACTCCGGGATTGAAATGGGGTATGAACGTAGACATGAACGCCTGCTTTGGTTGCGGTGCCTGCGTAGTAGCTTGTCATATTGAAAACAACGTACCTATTGTTGGAAAAAGCGAGGTACTGCGTTACCATGATATGCACTGGCTTCGTATCGACCGTTATTTCATCAGCGATGAGAACAATGCCGACGAGCTGAAAGGCGTGGTATTCCAGCCCATGATGTGTCAGCATTGCGACAACGCTCCTTGTGAGAACGTTTGCCCGGTAGCTGCTACCAACCACAGTGAAGAAGGTATTAACCAAATGGCTTATAACCGTTGCATCGGTACCAGATATTGCGCTAATAACTGTCCGTTTAAAGTTCGTCGCTTTAACTGGTTGGATTATACAGGAGCAGACAGCTTCCCTCATAACCAGGATCAGACGGTTGTTGGTAAATTAGACCCGGTTGTATTCCAGATGAACGATCCTTTAACACGCATGGTGTTGAACCCTGATGTTACAGTACGTTCGCGTGGTGTAATGGAAAAATGTTCTTTCTGTATCCAGCGTACACAACATGCCAAGCTGGAAGCTAAAAAAGAGAACAGGCCTTTGCGCGACGGAGAAGCGAAAACTGCA
>JBCNOR010000266.1:0-6920 GCA_039593785.1 Niabella sp.
GCCGATGTCAACGCCTGGGCGATGGCCAACGGCTGCGTCCGCGTCTACACCGGCCTGATGGACATGATTTTGTTGCCCGGGCATGTCGATTATAAGAGAATGGGCAACAAAGTCTATTATTTATGTAGACTAATATTATAAAAAAATAGTTGCGATGTGTTAACAGCAATAGCAGCTTTTACCTTGAAAGGCACAACAACAACAACTTTTATAATACTTCTGCGTATACATACTTTAAAAATGTGAGTGCAAATATAGGCGCATTAAATTAGTCCACAAAAAAAGTAGACTATTTTTTGAAAAAAATATTTAGAGGAATAAGGCCTTGCAAATAGTGACAAGGCTCATTACGATAACCAGAACGCCTACCACAAAAAACATTTTTCGAACGGGTAAACGCGAAGTTAGCATGGCCGAGAAAGGAGCTGTGATAATACCGCCTATTAATAATCCGGCTACAATATTCCAATGATGGATGCCAATAGTAAAAATGAAAGTAACAGCGCTGGTTACGGTTAGAATAAATTTAGCAACGGTGGAGCTTCCTACTACATAGCGGGGTGTTCTGCCATTTTTTATAAAGGTGCCGGTTACCAAAGGCCCCCAACCGCCGCCGCCAAAGGAATCGATAAAGCCACCTGCCAGTCCCAATAAAGGAATATTGGTTTTCTTCTTTTCTATCTTCCGTTCTTTACTTTTAAATACATTAGTTAGAATTCTGATGCCCAGGTATAATGTATAAGCAGCTATAAAAGGCTTCGTTATCGCGGCATATTTTTCCCCTACGTAAGTAAGCAATAACGCACCTATGACAGCTCCTATTATTGCCGGTAGTGCAAGTGCTTTAATGAGCTTCTTATTAACATTACCCAATTTGAAATGGCTGATACTACCTGCGGCCGTAGTAAACGATTCCGCGGAGTGAATACTGGCGCTTACTACGGGCGGGGGTACATTCAGCATCAGCAAAATGGTGGTACAAATTACTCCATATCCCATACCCATAGAGCCGGCTACTATTTCAGCCAGAAAGCCGGTCAGCAGCATCCAGTAAAATAAATGATGGTCTTTGTTTAAGGCTTGCAGAATACCATCTACCAAATCAAACGCATACAGGGCATACACACTTAAACTCACTAATAAAACAATCCCCAATATAATTAAATACCAATTTGTACTTCGCTGGGCTTTGGCCACGATATCGGTAGATTCAACTATTTCGGCCGCAGGCTCAGTGTCTGATTCCAAAGCCTTCAAAGCTTCATCGGGATTTTCAACCAGGGACCGGGTTACATTATTGAGCACTTTCACCTTATGATCGAAATCGCCCGATAGCCTATTACGTAATGCCTGCATATTATCCAGCACCTCATCGATCTCTTCGGGTATTGACTCGTTTAATGTTTCCTTTAAGCGCTTGGCAATGGTTGGTGATTTACCGTTGGTTGAAATGGCTATTTTAAGATTTCCCTTTTTAACAACAGAGCCCAGGTAAAAATCACAAAGCTCTGGCTTATCAGCAACATTTACCAGTTTCTCACAAGCGATCGTGTCTGCTCTCACCTGCTGTGCCACCTGCAGATCATTAACAGCTGCGATCACCAGATCGGCTGCTTCTATATCTGCTTTTTTATAAGGTCTTTGTTCCAGCACAATAGTTGGATACGGTGCTACAAATTCACGAACCGCGTCGCTTATTTGTATGGCCACCAGTTTGATTGAAGTAGCAGGAGCATTTTTAACAACGGCCTGCAGCTTTTCCAACCCAATATTACCCCCACCAATAATTAAAAGCTTCAACTGCTCCAGCTTTAAAAAAACCGGGAACAGATTATTTCCAATATCAGCTTTGTTATTTGTATGTGCGGACTCGCTCAAGTATGTAGATTGTACGATATAAGTTGTGCTGTGTACGAATTAAAAACTGATCAGCTATATTCTGCAAAACAAGAGTGCGACGGCCGCCTGTACCGATTCGGCAGGCAAAAGAGACGATAGTAGCACCCAGGCCGGGCAATAAACTTATTTATCCTTTTTAGCCGTTTTTAAAATTTTGCTGACAGAATCTTTATGCGAAAAACTGTCTTTATCAGTTACTTCGCTTTGGTTATACACCAGGGAATTAGCAGGCACATTGAAAGTCACCCAGGCATTTCCCCCGATTACACAATCCCTCCCAATGGTAATATCACCCAAGATAGTTGCTCCCGAGTAGATAATCACATTATCTTCAATAGTAGGATGCCTTTTAGATTTCTTTTTTGTTTTTGCAGAGTTTAAAGCACCTACCGTAACACCCTGGTACATTCTTACATCATTACCAATTACCGAGGTTTCCCCGATAACCACCCCGGTACCATGATCGATAAAAAAGTTTTTGCCAATAGTGGCGTAAGGATGAATGTCGATACCCGTTTTACTATGCGCATATTCTGCAAAAAGTCTAGGCAAGCCACGTATACCTTGTTTACGTAATTGGTTTGAAATGCGATAAACTGCAATTGCATAGAATCCAGGATAGGTTTGCAGTATCTGGCTTACATTCAATGCAGCCGGATCATTGGCTACAAACGCAGCGGCATCATCCTGCAGGGTTGCGTAAATCTCAGGCAACGCAGTAAAGAAAACTTCAACGGCCTGCTGGGATTTAGCTCCGTCATTCAGTACATCATATATTAATGTAGCCAGGTGACTTTGTAAGGAATAAAAGCCTTTTTCCAAATCGCTTTCTTTTTGATTAACCCCTGTTTTGGGGATAAACAAAAACTGGAAGATGTCGTCGATAAACTGGTGTGCCAGGTCTTTATCGGGCAAATTACCCAGTTTAGCGTTGTTCTGTAAAAGGAGTTTTATAAAATTCTTACTGCTCATTGCTTAATAGTTAAATGTTGATGAGTTGATATGTTGACAAGGAAAGTACTACTTTTTAGCTAACAAACATATCAACTTTTTAACTCAATTAAAGAATCCATTTCCTGTGAGAGAAATCGCCGAAAGTTTCATTTTCTTTTTTCTCTTTGGTGTAAACCCCGAACAGCTCATCGAGCGTGGTGAGTATCTGTTCTTCATTCAAACTGTCTTTAAACTTAGTATTCAATCTTTCACCTAACCTGTCGCCGCCAATATGCAGATTGTATTTACCGTAAGCAGTACCCACGAATCCTATTTCAGCATTCGGAGATCTGCCACAACCATTAGGGCACCCGGTCATACGCATTACGATATTATCATGCTGCATGCTGTGCTTTTCCAGGATGGGTTCCAGCTTAGAGATCAGGGTAGGCAAATAACGTTGTCCTTCAGCCAATGCCAACGGACAGGTATTAAATGCTACACAGGCAATTGCATTTTTTCTTAACGCCCCCGCTTTCTCTGTATGTTCAATAATACCATACTCATTCAGCAATACCTCAATAGCCGCTTTATCTTTTTGATCGATATCTGTAAGAATCACATTTTGATTGGCAGTAAAGCGGAAATTACATTTACCTGATTCTGCAATTTTAAGCAGGCAGGCTTTGAAATCAATTCCTTCACCATCTAATACACGTCCATTTTCAACAAATACTGTATAATGCCATTTTTTATCTGCGCTTTGCGTCCAGCCATAACGGTCTATTCTTTCGGTGAAAGTATAGGGGCGGGCAGGTTCCAACTTAAAGCCGCAACGCTTTTCAATTTCTTCTCGGTATTTATCAACACCCAGCTTATCGATGGTATACTTTAAGCGGGACAATTTCCGGTCGGCACGATTTCCAAAATCACGCTGTACAGTGATGGTTTCGTAAACCGCTTTCAGGATCTTTTCCTCATCATTTTCAACAAATCCCAGCACAGTAGCCAGTCTTGCATAAGTATTGGGATTACCATGTGTAGTTCCCAATCCGCCACCCGCAGCCAGGTTGAAGCCTACCAACTTATCATTTTCAATAATTGCAATCAGCGCTATATCGTTGATGAATACGTCTACATCATTATTAGGAGGAACCGCTATACCGATTTTTAGCTTACGGGGCAAGTAACGGTCTTTATACAAAGGATCTTCTTCTGTTTTCTCTCCTATTTTTTCTTTATCAATCCAGATCTCGTACCAGGCCTGTGTTTTAGGCTTAGCCATTTCGCTGATCTTAGATGCGAATCGAAATACTTCGTCATGCACCGGCGATTCCCCGGGGTTAGACGTACAGCAAACATTACGATTCACGTCGCCACAGGTAGCAATCGAATCTAATCCCGCCAGGTTAAACGACTGCATGGTGGGTTTAATATGTGACTTTAAAATACCGTGTAATTGTACGGTTTGCCTGGTGGTTATTTTAATGGTTCCGGTAGAATGCTCTCCGGCTACGTGATGCATCGCCACCCATTGTTCCGGCTTTAAGAAACCTCCCGGTAAACGCAGGCGCAGCATAAAGGAATACAACCATTCTAGCTTCTTGGCACTACGTTCCTCACGCCTGTCCCGGTCGTCCTGCTGGTACATTCCATGAAACTTGATCAGGTTCGTATCATCTTCACGCACTGCTCCTGTGTAGCTATCCGACAAACTTTCCTTTAAAGTACCGCGCAATCCGTTACTGGCAATTTTTATCTTTTCTACTGGTGATTGTTCGCTCATTTAATTTTAGTTGATTAGTTAACAAGTTGATTAGTTGACGGGGGTTTTACAAACTCCTGTTTTAACCTTACAACCTATCAACCAGTTACCCTTATTGAATACAAATTACTTTTTATCTGCTAATAATAAATATATGTCACCGAATTACAATACCCACCTGTATCATTCAGGCTGGCCCGGTTTATCATCCCGGTTATATCTCACTAACCTATTCGTCCGCCCTCTCTATATATCGCCGCTATGCGGGTCAAAACCTTTTTTATTCCATTTCCCCCGGATTAAAATCCGGGTCTATTGCATTTAACCGCGACGCGGTTCCCTTGATAACTTTTAAACCTGTAAACCAGTTAACCTTACTCAATATACATCCTTCTCCCAACGTCCTTCTTCTACTAATTGGTGCAGGTACTTTTCGGCTTCTTCTTCCGTTTTATTACCATGCTCCTTAAAAATTTCTACGAGCATTTTTTCTACGTCTTTACTGGTTGGTTCCCGCTTTCCGCTGATGTACATATAAGCGCCGTTGCTGATCCATTCATATAACTCAGCACCTCTTTGTTTCATGCGATGCTGTACATAGATCTTTTCTTTCTGATCACGTGAAAACGCTACATCCAGGTTGGTCAACACACCTGTTTGCAAATAATCCTGCAATTCTGTCTGATATAAAAAGTCGGTAACAAAATGTTGCTCACCAAAGAACAACCAGTTACGGCCCTCAGCACCCTGTGCATCTCTTTCTGCTATAAAAGAACGGAAAGGCGCAATACCGGTGCCCGGCCCGATCATGATCACATCTTTATCATTGGCGGGAAGCCTGAAATGCTTTTGCTTTTGTATAAAGAATTCGAACTCAGTACCCGCAGGATGCGTAGAGAAGAACTCGCTGCTCACACCGGTACGCTTATCGTCTTCCACATAGTATTCGTCCTTACTAACTGTGATATGTATTTCGCCCAGGCCATGGCTTCCCGGCGCCGAGGAAATGGAATATAATCTTGGCGCCTGGGGTGTTAAGATCTTAATCACTTCTTCAAAAGCTGCAGCAGCCTTTATAGGATACTTTTTCAGCAAATCGGGAATGCTCAATCTTACTTCTTCAGGAATTTCGTAACCTGTTATAGCCGCGTACTGTTTTATGGTAGACTTAAGCGGGTATAAAATATTCAGATGTTTCTTTAACAGCTCGCGTACCGGCGCTTTAACTTTCGTAGTTTGAATTTCAAGATCTGGATTAACACCGGTTAAAGCAATAATTTCATCTACTGCAGCGTCGCTGTTGGGCGGAATTAACCCAAGCGCGTCACCGGGTAAATAATCCAGATCCTCATCGGTACTGATCTCTACGTGATAGGTTTCTTTATTGCTGCCTCTATCGTTTAAATTGATATTGGTTACGATAATGCCATTGTAATGTTTTTTGCCGGCAGGCTTTTTTTCTTCCACTAACGGAGTTGCAATAGCCGGAACACTTCCCACGCTGGTTTGCAATACGGTAGCTACATTATCGATCCAGTGTAAAGCATCTTCCTCATAATCTACATCACATTTTTTTAATGGTAACATGCGATGAGCTCCTAATGCTTCCAGCCGGGCATCAATATCTTCCCCGGTTTTACAAAACTGCGCATAGGAAGTATCACCCAGCGCCAACACTCCGAATTTCATTTTCTTTAGCTCAACCGCCTGCTCGTGTAGCTGGTCATAAAACTTTTTGGCCAGCAATGGTGGCTCACCTTCGCCCTGCGTACTGATCACTACAAAGAAATACTCCTCCTTAGTCAGGTCAGTAAACCTGTATTGATCCAGTCCGGCCAGTTTCACACCGATGCCTTTCTTCTTGGCAATACCAGCCAGCTGGGTGGCCAGCTTTTTGGAGTTTCCCGTTTCCGTGCCGTATGCCAGCGTAATTTTTTTGTTCAGTGCTGCAGGCGCTCCTGATGAAGGAAGCCCGCCCTGTAGTGCTCCGGCCTGCCCGGCAATATAGCCGTTCAGCCAGATCAGTTCCTCCCTGGAAAGTGTAGAAGTAAATTCTTTAATCTTCTGCAGTTTATCTTCAGACAACATGCTTTATTGGTTTATTAAGTTCGTTGATGTTTTGGATTCCTTCGCCCACAGGTACAAAATATTGTTCCTCATGCTCGCTATTTTTCAGCCATTTAAATTGCTGATGCAAGGCCACCACTTTGCCGATGATCACCAGCGAAGGCGAAACAAATTTTTTCCCCGCCAGTACCTGGTTGTAATCATAAATATTGCATTCGTGTATCCGCTGATAACAGGTGGTGGCCTGCTCTGCCAC
>JBCNOR010000267.1:0-6886 GCA_039593785.1 Niabella sp.
GGAGCTGCGTAGCTGCGATATATTTTATTTCAAACCCAGCGGGATTGCTACACTGCTTTAATGGTAGTGATCATTGCCGCATAGGGGCATCATATTAATAGCTGCAAAAAGAAATATAGCATAAGCGAAATTTTGAATTACACCCATTTTTAGTGGATGGGGGCAATCTATTTGATATTTTTGTAATCAGCGATCTCTTCCTTTAAAAAATACAGGAACATGGAATACAGCGCCAGGTATATTACTGAAGATATAAAGCTTTCCAGTTACGAGGATAAGTTCTTTAAGTCGGATATTATGTTCGACCAGCATATGCTGGTATGGTTTCTCTCCGGCGAAACCAAGATCGTGCAGGCAGATGCAACTTATTTTTTCAGGAAAGGCGATATTTTCCTCATCCCCAGAAATCAACTGGCTACTATTATTAATTATCCCAAAGACGGCGGGCCGCATAAAACGGTAGTGATGCATTTGTCTGTAGAAAGGCTCAGGGACTTTTATGCCGGCAAAAATATAAAACCGCAATCCCTGAAGTGTCAGAAGATCTATCGCTTCAGTAATCATCCCTTACTGCAAAGCTGCCTGGCCTCGCTTATCCCTTATTTCGATATGAAAGATATACCGGGAGACATTGCCTCCATTAAGATCACTGAGGCGATTAGCATCCTTAGAACCCTGGACCAGGAGATTGATCAGGTGCTGGCTAATTTTGAAGAGCCCGGAAAGATCAGTCTGGTAGACTATATGGAAAAGCATTTTATGTTCAACCTGCCTATGGAGCAATTCGGTTACCTTACGGGCAGGAGCCTTACCACTTTTAAACGCGATTTTAAAAAAGCCTTCAGTACCACACCACAGCGCTGGCTAACCCAAAAGCGGCTGGAGCTGGCACACTATCAACTTACCGAAAAGAAGAAAAAGCCCCTGGACGTTTGCTATGAAGTGGGATTTGAGAACCTCTCTCATTTTTCCTTTGTTTTTAAAAAACGATTTGGATATGCTCCCAGCTATCTGTATGGTAAACACATTGGAGATTAGGCGGTTTGAACCGGGGAGCTTTGTCTTCGCAGAACCTTGTCCTGATATTGTTAAGCGGCTTCGTCAAAGCTGACCATTGCCCGGTTTCTATTGTAGGGTGATCTCTTTTCACACATATTGTTGATGCCAGTTTGTAAAGAGGTACCATAGGTATTAGTTTTTTCCGGTCAGCTGAAAATTGATTGAAACAGTACAATCCCCCAACTTTTCAACCTGATCCAAATTTACCGTAAAAAAATCGGATTGGCTTTGCGCGTCTAAATGGAAAATTAGGGGCATAAAAAAGCCAGCTAAAAAGCTGGCCTTCGTACCGCGTACGGGAATCGAACCCGTGATTCATCCGTGAAAGGGATGCGTCTTAACCCCTTGACCAACGCGGCGTATCCGTTTTGGGAGTGCAAATATAGGTTGCTGTTTCGTAACAGCCAAAACTTTTTTTCAAAAATGTTTTTCCACTTTTATACGTGAACAAAAAATAAGATGTATCCGGTACACTAAATCCCATAAAATCGTTAACTTCACGCCTCCAAAAAAAGTACTTATAAATTAAATTACTAAAAAATCATGAGCACAGTAAAAGTAGCCATCAATGGTTTCGGTAGAATTGGACGTTTAGTTTACCGTCAGATCTACAATCAGCAAGGCATTGATGTAGTAGCCATTAATGATCTTACAAGCCCCGCCACACTTGCACACCTATTAAAGTACGACTCTGCACAGGGCCCTTTCAATAAAAATGTTTCTCATACAGAAAACTCTATTATAGTAGAAGGTGAAGAAATCAAGATCTACGCACAAAAAGATCCTGCTCAAATTCCCTGGGGTGAGCATGATGTGGATGTAGTATTAGAGTGCACCGGTTTCTTTACAGATAAAGATAAAGCACAGGCGCATATTACTGCAGGTGCCAAACGCGTTGTAATTTCAGCTCCTGCTACAGGCGATCTGAAAACAGTTGTATTCAACGTAAACCACGATATCTTAGACGGTAGCGAAACAATCATTAGCTGTGCATCTTGTACTACTAACTGTTTGGCTCCAATGGCTAAAGTATTAGATGATACTTATGGTATCGAAATCGGTATCATGACTACCATTCACGCATACACTAACGATCAGAACACTTTGGATGCTCCACATCCTAAAGGAGATCTTCGTCGTGCACGTGCAGCTTCTGCTAATATCGTTCCTAACAGCACTGGTGCTGCTAAGGCAATCGGTTTGGTATTACCTAACTTAAAAGGTAAATTAGATGGTAGCGCTCAGCGTGTACCTACTATCACCGGTTCTATCACAGAATTGAACGTGATCCTGGGTAAACCAACTACTGCAGCAGAAATCAACGCAGCAATGAAAGCAGCAGCTAACGAAAGCTTCGGTTATAACGAAGACGAAATCGTAAGCAGCGATGTAATCGGAACAAGCTATGGCTCTCTGTTCGATGCTACTTTAACTAAAGTAATGAACGTGGGCGACAAGCATATTGCACGTACTGTATCATGGTATGATAACGAAATGAGCTATGTTTCTCAGCTGGTTCGTACTGTGAAATATTTTGCAGGATTGATAAGCAAATAATAGCGATAACCAATTGAAGAGCGGAACCTTTTGTTCCGCTTTTTAGTTTATATGGCCGGCTGCAGGATCACATGGTATCGGGTTTGCCTGCCCGTTGGGTACAGGCGGGCGTCGCCTGTCTGCCGGCAAGGCAGGTACTCTCCAAAGGAGTCCTTCGGACTTGTACTCAGGTGCAGGCCAGGCTATATTTCTTGTCAACTATTCAACTTTAAACTGATCAACTTATTATTATGTCAAAGTTTTCAAATTATAATTTTAAGGGGCAGAAAGCCCTGATCCGTGTAGACTTCAACGTGCCTTTGAACGAGAATCTGGAGATCACTTCCGATGCACGCATGAAGGCTGCCGTGCCTACCATCAAAAAAATATTGGCCGATGGCGGTAAAGTAATATTAATGTCTCACCTGGGACGTCCTAAAACCGGTCCGGAAGATAAGTTTTCATTAAAGCACCTGGTAAAACATTTAAGCGATCTGCTGGATGGAGCGCCGGTATTATTTGCCAACGATTGTATTGGCGAGCAGGCTTATCTTACTGCCGATATGATGCGCGAAGGTGAAGTACTATTGCTGGAAAACCTTCGTTTTTATAAAGAAGAAGAAAAAGGTGATGAAGCTTTTGCTGAAAAATTAAGCAAACTGGGCGATGTATATGTAAATGATGCTTTTGGTACGGCACACCGTGCCCATGCTTCTACAGCCGTGATCGCTAAATTTTTCCCTTCCGATAAAAGAATGTTTGGTTTGCTGATGGAGGCTGAAGTAAACAGCGCGCAAAAAGTACTGAGCGATGCTCAAAAGCCATTTACAGCTATTTTAGGCGGAGCTAAGGTTTCCGACAAAATCCTGATCATCGAAAACCTGATGGATAAAGCTACCGACATCATTATTGGTGGTGGTATGGCTTATACTTTCTTTAAAGCAATGGGCGGTAATATTGGTTCTTCTCTTTGTGAAGAAGAGCGCCTGGATACTGCTAAAGAAATTTTAGAGAAGGCAAAAGAAAAGAATGTATGCATTCACCTGCCTGGTGAAAGCCTGATCGCTGATAAGTTTGCTGCTGATGCCGATACTTCGGAAGCGCCCAGCAACAACATTCCGCAGGGGTGGATGGGACTGGATATTGCAGGCGAGTCGAGAGGACAGTTTGCCAATGTAATTAAGAAGTCAAAAACCATTTTATGGAACGGCCCTATGGGTGTATTTGAAATGGAAAAGTTTCAGGGTGGTACCAAGGCAATTGCTGATGCAGTAGCCGAAGCTACTGAGAATGGTGCTTTTTCGCTGGTAGGCGGTGGCGACAGCGTATCGGCTGTTAATAAATTCGGGTATGCCGATAAAGTAAGCTATGTGTCTACCGGTGGTGGTGCTATGCTCGAGTTTTTTGAAGGTAAAACACTCCCTGGTATTGCAGCCGTAAACGAGGCCTAAAAATACCGGCAATAATTATTAGGAAATGCGAAGCGCTGTGCTTCGCATTTTTTTTGTTTGTATATATTTGCCGCCTAAAATGGAATCAGTGAAGAGTAAGTTGTTTTATGTTCTTTGCCTTTTAATGATGGGTAGTATACAGGTAGTTTCCGGGCAAAAGATCACCAATGAGCTGCATGGCTATTTTAAAGCCAGCTCGGATACGGCGTTATATGAGTATTTTAGTTTTGACGGGAACGGTACTGTTGATATAACCGGCATGGGTAATGGTTATTATTTTCAAAAAGACGACAGCCTGATCGTATATCCCGATAAAAGCATCTTCAAATTTGTGGTTAAAGGGGATAAGTTGTACGGGGCTTCAGACTGGGTGGATGGCTGTGTGTGGGAAAAAGTGAAAGATACCACTGTTGAAACTTTACGTACCGATCCTGCGGCGTCCGACAGGATAGCCGGTTTGTTGTACCAGTACTATAGTATCAACAGAAGAGATAATGAGCTTTCCTTACTTTTTGAAGGTCCTGATACCATTTATGTCCAAACGCTCAAAAGCCTTTGTGATAGCGGCCTTTCAAAAGCTTGTTTGGATTATGCGGGTTTGAAAACCCTGGAAGATATAGGAGGCATAGCTGCGTTGTTTGATTCTAAAAAGCAAATGAAGAAGCAGGAGGCCAACCAGGAGATTTTGGATATCATATATCGTGCTATTGACCTGGGAGATGCCAATGGTTATGAAGTATTGGGCGGTTATTATGCGGCAATAGGAGATATTGAGGCGGCCCGGGAGTCTTTGGAAGCAGGCCAGGAAGTAGGTTGCGCCAAGTGTGCTATGGCTTTATTTAGCCTGGAGCTGGAAGAGGAAGCCAGGAAGCTGGAAAAGAAAAACAAAACAGCTCCTGCTAAAAAATCATCGACCAAAACCAAATAAGCAATGCTGGCTATTTTGATGGCTTATAATCTAAAGGCAGCATTTTATCTACTTTTTCATATGACCAGTAAGCTCCTGTAATAAAACTATAAGTGCCGGTATAATATCCGTTAGGTAAAATCATAACTGGTTGAGAGCCCGTCATACTAAGCGTAGATTCCTGGTAACCGGAATCATTATTTTGCAACGCATTTTCTTCAATATACTCTTTGTCCTTACTTTCCCCGGTATAGGTGATTTGCCATGTATCGCTAAACTGAAGGAATAGCTGGTTGTCGTGCCTGCTAACAAAATGACTGGTATTTAAGGGTCGGGAATAAAACAGCTTTACTTTTAAATGTCCGCGTTGATCGGGAGTAATACTTTGGTAACCGCTGATCCGGTTCAAAGCTTTTTGATCGGGTATAATAGTGCCGGCAGTCTCCCATTGAACATACCTTATCGCAGCCGTATCTTTTACATCGAACCTGTAAACGGCAACCTGGTCAGATACCACGGACTTTTTTACAAAGAAAAAGGCTTGTACCGTTCTGTCAGCAGCAGGAATTGATATAACAAAAGGCATTTGATCTCGTTTGCTGCTCAGCCATTGAAGCGCATTATTAGCTTGTGATGCTGCTACTGCCTTGTCCCGTGAAGTATACATCCTGTCTATAAAGCCAGTCAATGCGGCAGCGCTGTGAATACTGGTTGTGTCTGTAAAAGCTGGCAGGTAAAGACCGATATCTTTATAGGGAATGGTCTTTATAAGATTAACCACAAATCCTTCTTCTTTTGTATTGCCCTCGTAAACAGACCGTATAAAATGAGTCAGGGACCCGCGGTAAGCTATCTCCCTGTTTTTATGCCAATACTGCATTTTTCTTTTGGAGCCCTTCATTTCGGTAAACTGGGTATTACCTTTATAAAACACTACCTGTGTGGCAAACCGGTGCTCATATTCGTTCAGCCAGTAAGTGAGTTCGTAACCCAGTGCATCGTTTTTTATTTTCAGTGGTTCTTTGGAATAAGCTTTCAGTACATTATCCTTTTTTATTTGCCTAAACCGCATTGCAGGATAGTTGACAATTTCGCATTGCTTTGCAAATGATGAATAACTAAGAAAATCTTTTTTAAAGGTACTGCCGTATAATGCCCAACCATTTTTGTCAACATTAGCTGTTACTATTACCTCATTAAGCAAAGCGGTACTTTTTTGCATTTGAATGTTTATGGGCGTAACAGGGGTTCGGGTATCGATACCGATCGTTTGTGTTTCGTAGTTTACTGCTGAAAAAACCAGTTCAAAATTAGACAAAGGAATATTGGTCAACCGGAAGCTTCCATCTTTTTCTGTTTGGGTGCTGTAGGTTGTATTATTGACGTATACTGAAATGCCTGGCAGCGCCATGCCGGACTCTTTGTCCGTTACCTTACCGGTTAATACTATTTCGTTCGATTGGCATATTCCCCCCATTGCCCAAAAGCTAAAGGCTAATGTGAATATGCAGCGGTTGATGAGATCGGCCATTTGTGGCCAAAATAAATCATTATTCATGAATTACTTCCAATTCAATGCCTCCTGCGCTTCAAATCTGGTTTTGGTTTTGAAGATGGATGATAACTGGTTTCCCGCCCCAAAGCACAGGTCTCTGGCCGTAAATGTTTAGATTTGTTGCAGATGACGCAACAATTCTCTATAAAAAAAATGCTGAAAAGCTTTGGCTATGCAGCGAACGGGCTAAGGGCTGTGGTTCAATCTGAACAGAATTTCAGAATTCACTTGTTGTCGGGCGGGCTGGCCGTGCTGCTGGGCTTTGGGCTGGGTATATCCGGGGCGGAGTGGGGGCTGATTATAGCCTGTATTGCTGCCGTAATGGGTGCCGAAACTATGAATACAGCTATCGAAAAGCTCTGCGATGTGGTTTCTCCG
>JBCNOR010000268.1:0-6854 GCA_039593785.1 Niabella sp.
GGAACGCTTTCAGGATAGAAAGAGACCTGTCTGCAGAGCTAGAGCTCGCTTCACTGATTATGCAACAGCATCCTGATTTTAAGGAGCAGGTAAATGAGCATGAGTACTTCTACTTACATAAGAACCAGCTTTTAGATGATAACTGGTTTTTGAATGCTTTTGAAACCTGGAGGAATGAAGGCATTACGATATTAGGGTTTAATGATATTAAAAATAATAAGCTCAATCCCAACAAAGCGCGGATAACCATCAGGGTGGTCAGCGGCACCGATTGGTTTAATGCACGGATCAAACTCAGTTTTGGTAAAAGTGAAGCCACATTGAAACAGGTACACAGGGCTATCCGGAATAAAAGCAAATTCGTGCAACTGGATGACGGAACCAAAGGCATTCTGCCCACTGAATGGGTAGAGAAGTTTACCCGTTATTTCCAGGCCGGCGATATGGAGGGTGAGCTGTTAAAAATTGGCAAAGCTAATTTTGAAACGGTAAAGAATTTGTTTGAAAACGATGCATTGAGTGAAGAAGTGCAACGGGAGATCGCTGATTATGAGAAACAGTTTGGAGAGAATCATTATATTCCTGAAGTGGCCGTTCCCGAAGGTTTGGAGGCGGTGTTGAGAGATTATCAGCACCAGGGTTTAAATTGGTTGAATTGGCTGGATGAGCTGAACTTTGGCGGCTGCCTGGCCGATGACATGGGATTGGGGAAAACGTTGCAGGTTATCGCATTCATATTATTGCAGCGGCAGAAACGCGGGCAGGTTACCAACCTGGTAGTGGCGCCTACTTCCTTGCTGTTTAACTGGCAGGATGAGTTGGAAAGATTTGCACCTTCTTTAAAAGTAATAATACATCATGGTGCCGACAGGCAGCAGCAGCTCGAAACTTTTTCGCAATACGATGTGGTGCTGACCAGTTATGGAATGCTATTATCTGACATTCGTTTTCTAAAGACATTCCGGTTCAATTATGTTTTTCTCGATGAGTCGCAGGCCATTAAAAACCCTGACTCCGAACGCTATAAAGCGGCTGTACAACTGCAATCCAGAAACAGGGTGGTAATAACGGGTACACCCGTTGAAAATAATACCTTCGACTTGTACGGGCAGCTTTCTTTTGCCTGCACTGGCTTGCTGGGGAGCAAGCAGTTCTTCAGGGATATCTATTCCATACCTATTGACCGGTATGAATCTATCAGGCGTGCCGGCGAGCTTCAGCAAAAGGTGAAGCCCTTCATATTGCGCCGAACAAAGCAGCAGGTGGCCAGGGAATTACCGGAGAAAACGGAAATGGTGATCTATTGTGAGATGAATGCCGAACAGCGTAACGTGTATGATAGCTACGAGCGCGAGCTCAGGGAATTTATTGCCGCTGTTGATGAGGATGAACTACATAAAAGCAGCATGCATGTGTTAAAAGGCTTAACCAGACTCAGGCAAATTTGCAACTCGCCCGTGCTGCTGAAAGAAGGATATTCAGGCGATAATGCCGTTAAGCTGGAGCTATTGATGGAACAGGTAGAAAATAAATCGGGCGCGCATAAGATACTGGTGTTTTCCCAGTTTGTTGGCATGCTCGACCTGATCAAGGCCCGACTGGAAGAGAAAAATATAGCCTTTGAGTACCTTACAGGACAAACAAAAGACAGAGCTGTCCGGGTGCATCATTTTCAAGCCGATGATGCCGTGCGAGTGTTCCTGGTAAGCCTTAAAGCGGGGGGAGTAGGGCTGAATCTTACTGCCGCTGACTATGTATACCTGGTTGATCCCTGGTGGAATCCTGCCGTGGAAAATCAGGCTATTGACAGAGCGCACCGCATCGGGCAAAATAAAAATGTGGTAGCAGTGAGGTTGATTTGCTTGAACACCATTGAAGAAAAGATCGTTAACCTGCAAAAGAAAAAAAATAAACTTACCCGGGACCTGGTAAGAGCAGATGTTTCCTTCTTCAATAGCTTGTCCAAAAAGGAGTTGCTGGACGTTTTGTAAATGTAAAGGGTTACAGGTTAAATGGGTATCGTACCCGATTCAAAGCGATATAAGCAATATTAAAAAATTATTATCCATTGAAGCCCGGTAAAGCAAAGCAACCTGATTTTCTATTTTTGCGCCGGTTTGAACAGCATTACTGCAATAAAGAATGGCGACCGCTTTGTTTTTCAACAGGTATTTAATCAATACCATGAAAAACTCTATTTCTTTATCTTTTCGAAAACAAAGTCTGTATTCCTGGCGGAGGAAGCGGTTCAGATAACCTTTATCAAACTTTGGCATTACAGGGGCAGTTTAAATGAGACCTTTACTATATCCACCCAGATTTACCGTATTGCCTCTACAACCCTGATCGATCTGTTGCGCCAGCAAAATAATTCAGCTGCATTAATAAAAGAACTGGAACATCAAAGTGGCGGTTCTTTTTCAAATAATACTACAGAGCGGATGGATACCGGGGAAATACACACCGTATTAAGCCAGACATTGGAAAGTATGCCACCTGTTCGAAAAAAAGTTTTTGAAATGAGCCGGCTGGAGGGATTATCGCACAACGAAATTGCTGCAATATTGCTTATTTCAAAAAAAACGGTTGAAGGGCATATTACCAAAGCTTTAAAACAGCTAAAAGAAAGCCTCCCAACGGTTTGGTTACTATTTCTAAAAATTATGATATTATTTTCTGTCCTTCAGCAAGGGTAGCACCATTTTGAAACGTATACATTAAAAGCAGGATAACTTAGCGAAAAGCAGTTTGCATATAAAAGACAACATAAAACCATATTTTTTACAGCAGTGCAGCGCTGAGGACGCCGCCCGTATAGCGAAATGGCTGGAAGAAAACCCGGAAGCGGTAGCCGAATACATGACGGAGGCCGAATGGGAAGCGTTTCAGCAAACAGACCAGCTTTCGGTCAGGGTATCACGCACGATCTGGCAAAAGATACGCCATCAAACCTATGCTGAAAAAGGTTTTGTATTTTACATCAGGCGATGGGCGGTCGCAGCCTCGGTGTTGTTAGTAATAGCATTGAGCTGGTATGTCATTAAAAGGCCGTCTGTAACCCGCGAAACACCGGTAGCGGTTAATAGTGTAAAACGAATATCTAAAGAGCTGGTAAATCGTAATAAAAGTAACATTCCTCAGGAATTTAAGCTGAGTGATGGTTCAACAATAGAATTGATGCCCGGTAGTACCTTGTCTTATCCCGATACTTTTATGACACATGAACGATTAGTGTCACTTAGAGGAGAAGCTGTTTTTCATGTGGCCAAAAGTAAAAAAATGCCTTTCGTGGTAAATAGTGGTACTATTTCAACGACTGCGCTGGGCACGGTTTTCAGAGTAAAGTCTCATAAAAAAAGCAACCATATCGAAGTGGAATTAATGGAGGGGCGCGTGGTAGTAAAAGCTTTGCGCGCTGGTTCTCCTTTTAAAGATCTTTACCTGCGGCCAGGTGAAACCGTGACTTATAACAAAATCCTGGAAACCGGCGCTATAGCCCAGGTGAAAGTTCCCCGTAAGAAGGCGGATACAAAGATTACTGTTGCCGATAGTAGTAATAATAAGAGTAACTCTTATTGGTT
Source organism: Niabella sp. (assembly GCA_039593785.1). Classification (GTDB taxonomy): domain Bacteria; phylum Bacteroidota; class Bacteroidia; order Chitinophagales; family Chitinophagaceae; genus Niabella. Next base: position 3,582 of record JBCNOR010000268.1, read on the forward strand.
CCGGAACGAGCCGCTTGCCAAAGTATTCGACCGGTTTGCTGCACTGTATCATCTGACCATTAATTATAATAAAGCCGAGTTGAAGAACATGACTTTTACGGCAAAACTTAAAAAGGAAGATAATCCTGATAATGTGCTACGGTCCATTGCCCTGCTCAACGACCTGAAGATCGAGAAGACAGGCGGGGGGTACAATGTAAAAAAAAAACAGGACCCGCATGGTTGGTAATGGTCTTGATGTAGCGCCTTCCGCTTTAATTATTTGAAATTTCATCTTCAAGGTTGTCTGAATTTTGAGCGATCCCACCTTTACAGGAACAGGTTCCCGTTTTATTTTCTTATAGTAAGCGCTCACCTTACAATACCTCCTTTCGCCCCCTTCCTGTTTCAATGTTAAACAATTATTAACAACAAGGGCTAGGCTGATGTCAATCGTATAAAGCTGTGTAATCAAATTTTTTTCGTATGAGTTTATTTAAACCGGGGCTTAAAAAAATACCCCAGATCTTCTGTATCATCTTTTTATTGTCAGGTCATGCACAGCTCTTTGCCCAGCAACAGGCAGTGGTGAAAGGGCAGGTAAATGATGAGGATAACATGCCGCTGGTGGGGGTAACCATAGTGGCGGTTTATACCCAGGCAAAAGTCACAACAGCTACGAAAACCGATTCATCAGGGATGTTTCAATTTAATAACCTTGCATTGGGCGGGCCTTACAGTTTTGAGGTTTCTTATGTTGGTTATGAATCTCAAACACTGACGGGTTACACGCTAAAGGCTAATGCTAATGTGTCTTTATTAGTGAGCTTAAAACCGGTTGACAGAGCTTTGGACCAGGTAGTAGCTATTGGCTATGGCACGGTTAAAAAAACAGACCTTACGGGGGCGGTTTCTACTGTAAAAATGCAGGACCTGCAAAATATACCGGTGACGCGTGTAGACCAGATGCTGGCGGGAAGGGTGGCCGGCGCCGAATTTATGTCTACTGACGGAACGCCCGGTGCGGGAACAACAGTCCGTATCCGCGGTACCCGTTCTATTTCGGCCAGCAACGAGCCTTTATATGTGGTGGATGGCGTAATGGACGGTATCAACAACCTGAATGATCTGAACCCTTCGGACATAGCAAGTATCAGCGTATTAAAAGATGCATCTGCTACTGCTATTTATGGTTCACGTGGCGCAAACGGGGTTATTATCATTACTACCAAAGGCGGTGTGGACAGGGGAGGGAAAACCGATTTTAATTTCAAAGTCTCCCGGGGTTTTGCTGAAATGCCAGGCTACTTAGATCTGATGAATGCTACTGAATTTGCACAGTTAATGAACGATCGTTTTTATTTAACCAGCACGGCTAACCAAACCAGGCCACTCGAAGACTATCCTTATCCTGACCCGCTGTCGTTAGGGGAAGGAACAGACTGGCAAAAAACGATCACCCGAAGGGCGCCGTTTTCAAGCTATTTACTGAGCGCTTCGGGCGGTAATAAAAATACCAGGTACTATCTTTCGGGTGGATATGATGATGCCCAGGGTGTTATTATCAATACAGGTATGAAGCGTTTCCAGTTCCGCCTCAACCTCGACCAAACATTTAGCAAATATGCAAAGACCGGTGTTCGTATGGCCTACTCCAATACAAAGCAGGAGCAGCCTTTACGCTACCTGGGCGCTTATAATAACTGGAGTGTATCTTTTACCAGTGTGGCTCCTGTTGTTCCGGTATATAATCCTGATGGAACGCTGAATAGCTGGAACTCGCAGAACTACTCAGGAGGTGTGTCCGACTTGCCGATGCATGAGGTTACCATGAGGAAGAATACAACAGGTACGGGTACTATGAATACAATGCTGTACCTGGATATCATGCCGGTTAAAGATATTGTGGCACACGCTTCGGTGTCGTATTCCAAATCCGATATAAACACGGACGCGCTGATTTTGTCTACGATGCCCAGCCGTGCTGCTACGGGTAATGCCACATCCAAAAGTATCAGTCAGAACGATAACATCCTGAACGAAAATACCCTTACCTATAAGCATAGCTTCGCAAGTGGTCATCACCTGGATGCCATGTACGGATTTACTGTTCAGAAACAAAATTTTTACAGGATCGGGATAAGCGGCAGCGGTTATTACAGCGATGAAACGGCACTTTGGGATATCGGTTCTATTCCTAACAAAGCAAACCTTGGCGTGAATGGCGCAAAAGAGCTCCAGACACGCATGTCGCACCTGGCCCGTGTCAATTATAACTATGCCGAAAAGTATTATTTAACGGCCACTTTGCGCAGGGACGGGGCTTCCAATTTTGCTGCTAATAATAAATGGGCCTATTTCCCTTCTGCCGGTATCCGCTGGAACGTACTGAATGAAAGCTTTATGAAGCATTCGGGAATGTCTGAGCTGGCCCTTCGCTTAAGCGCAGGTACATCGGGTAATGACGCCATCGCGCGTTATCAGTCTTTAGATCGCCTGGGGTCTACAACATCGGGTTACTTATTTGGCGGAACACAGCCTGTAGCATTTTATCCCACGGGACTGGCAAACTCAGGATTGAAATGGGAAAAAACAACTACTTATAATGCCGGCCTTGATATGTCCTTATTGAACAAACGGCTTAATATTACGCTCGAGGCTTATAAGAGCAATACTTCCGATCTCTTGTTAACCGTTCAGGTGCCTACGCAAACAGGGTTTTCTTCCCGGTTGATGAACTTTGGTAAAACATCCAATAAAGGTATTGAGCTGACGATAAATTATGACGTGCTCCGTAAGAGAAATGTATCCTGGGCTACCAGCCTTACCGTTGCCCATAACCAGCAAATGGTAGAGGATATCGGTTTAGTGGGAAGGGTGGTTACCAGCACTTATACTTATGGTGCACAATATATGATCAATGGGTACCAGGATGGAATGCCGCTGAATGCGATTTATGGATTTCAGTATACAGGCGTATGGAAAAGCCAGGATGAAATCACGAGGAATGCAACAGACAAGCAATATGTATCAGCATCGGCTGCTTATTTATCTGTTGGCCGGCAGCGTTATGTAGACCAGAATCATGACGGGCTGATGAATAGCGATGACCTGGTAATGTTGGGAGATGCAGACCCGGACCTCTATGGGGGATGGCAAAATACATTCCGGTATAAAAAAGCATTCCTGTCTATTTACCTCAACTATTCACTCAGGCCGACACGGTCCGCGTGACCGTCGCGCATTACAGCGATGCCACCGCGCCGTACTTCGAAAAGATGGCTCGCAACTTCG
>JBCNOR010000269.1:0-6839 GCA_039593785.1 Niabella sp.
CCCGCAAGAACCACAGGCTCTATCTTCAGCACTGATTCCAAGCTATGGCAAAGAGTGGAGCTGCAGGTAATTTACGCCTTCTTCAAACTGTTCGGCGGTAAACTCCCGGTAAGCTGCGGTAGGAATATTATGGCGCTGCATAAAAGCTTTGGCAAAAGCCTTGCTTCCTTCCAGCTGCGCACCCAGCTGCGATGGCCCGATAAAATGAATATGTTGAAGCTCCTCCTGCTGAAAGTGATCCCAGGCCCCCTTTACAAGCGGTTCTTCTGGTCCGGCAATGACCATTTCAATGGTATTATCCAGGCAAAACCGGCCCAGGCCTTCAAAGTCGGTAATAGCTATATTGATATTGGTACCACATTGTGCGGTGCCGGGGTTACCGGGAGCAATAAACAATTCATGTTTCCCGTTGCCTCTTTCTTTAATGTTCCAGGCCAGCGCATGCTCCCTGCCGCCGCCGCCCAATATCAATATTTTCATTTTTTCGCTATTTTTAAAGGTCGTGAAGGTAATAAATCTCTTACGAAGCCTGTGAGAATGAATGGGTAATTTTTCGAAGGGGAACCGCTCATAACAGTTTTGTATCCACATTCAACTAAATCACTATATTTACCCATCTTGAATAAAATTTAATTCGTATGTCAGCAACCGAAAACGACTTTTTTAAGAGCCGCGTATTAGGCCACCCTTCGGGATTATTTGTTTTATTTTTTACGGAAATGTGGGAACGGTTCTCCTACTATGGCATGAGGGCGCTTTTGGTGCTTTTTTTAACTTCCTCTTTAATTGGCGACAATCCGGGCTGGGGATGGCCAAGAGAGCATGCGCTGGCTTTATACGGTTCTTACACAGCGATGGCTTACCTTACCCCCATTCTGGGCGGATATTTTGCTGATCGCATTTTAGGATACCGGTGGGCCGTAGTGGTTGGAGCTACATTAATGACGCTGGGGCACGCCTCCATGGCTATAGAAGTCAATTCCTTCTTCTTATACCTTGGGCTGATATTACTTGTACTGGGAAATGGCTTTTTTAAACCTAATATGACGTCTATCCTTTCCGAGATGTATAAATCGCACCCCGAGAAAAAAGACGGCGCTTATACTATATTTTATATGGGCGTAAATTCCGGCGCTTTCCTGGGAATGCTTTTATGTGGTTACTTGGGTGAAAAAGTTGGCTGGAGCTGGGGCTTCGGATTAGCGGGCATTTTCATGCTTGTGGGCATGCTACAATTCTACTTTACCCAGGGAATTTTTGGTAATATTGGCCTGAAACCCACAGCAAATGACCGCTTAAAAGAGGTAGCTGAAAGCACCGAAGGCGAAGTTGTAGAAAGCAAAACCAATATTGAAAATATTGATCATTCGCCCAAAAACCCGTTTTCCACTTTCGATCTGATCATTATAACTATTGTATCCGTTATTGGATTGGTATGGGTCATCAATGATCCTGTCTCTAAAATCACCTCCTTCAACCTTTTCAATTTTACCTTTGCAGGCCTCGATGGCAGCAATTTTGTTATCCTGATAGCCTTAGGATTATTTCTTTTTATTCTGGTAAAAAGGATCACGCAATATGCACCGGTGCTGAGGGACCGCATGATCGCTATTGTTGTGCTTGCGTTCATCACCGTATTTTTCTGGGCTTCGTTTGAGCAGGCTGGCGGATCGATGACCATTTTCGCAAAAGATTATACCGACAGGATTCTGGAGGGTACCGGGAAAGTGATTTTTAATGTAGTGAATACATTAATTACAATTACGCCCATGGTGATCATATCATTTGTTTTAGCGAAATTATTTGGGCAAACCTTCAAAAAGTACAGTGTGGGCAATATCGTATTGGCCTTCGGCTTTTTATTAATCTGGGGACTGGTAATTTATATGCTTAGCCAGCAATATGCAGAAGAAAAGTCAGAAATACCTGCTACCTGGTTTGGCATTTTAAACTCACTTTTCATCATTAGCCTGGCTCCCCTGGTATCCAAAATATGGGAAAGTAAATTCAATCCTCCTGCTACCGTGAAAAATGGGATCGGCATGATATTGTTAGGTATAGGCTTTGCTGCTCTGGCCATCGGAGCTTCTGCTATTCCGCAAGGCGCTAAAGTTGCCCAGGTTAGCCTGATATGGCTGGTGCTGGCTTATTTGTTTCATACATTGGGAGAGCTTTTCATATCACCTGTAGGTTTATCCTATGTAAGTAAACTGGTTCCCGGCAGAATGATAGGTATCATGTTTGGCATTTGGTACCTGGCTATCGCTATCGGGAATAAACTGGCTGGAAGCATTGGCGGCGAGATTGATAAGATTACAGCTAAATATGACATGCAGACTTTCTTTCTGATATTCACACTCATCCCTATGGCACTGGGTGTTTTCATTATACTGCTTACCCCGGTAATCAGAAAACTCATGCATGGTATCAGATAATTTACTTTAATTTTATCCCGCATAGTCCTAAACAAGTTTTAGGACTTTTTTAATTGTACTATATGACTGAAAGAGCTATTGGCAAGCAGCCCCGTCAACTATACCTGCTGTTTTTTGCAGAAATGTGGGAACGCTTTTCTTTTTATGGAATGAAAGCGCTCCTCATCGCCTACATGGTCACCGAATTAAAATTTGATGAACCCAAATCTTACGGAATATTAGGCGCTTATTCAGCGCTGGTGTATACCATGCCCATGCTGGGAGGCATGCTGGCCGATCGTTTCCTGGGATACCGGAGAGCCGTGATCTACGGCGGTATTTTAATGACCATCGGGCACCTGGTTCTGGCGCTACCGCAGGAATGGAGCTTTTTCTATGGTATGGCCTTTATTATTTGTGGCAATGGCTTTTTCAAACCAAATATATCCAGTCTTGTAGGTACTTTGTATGAAGAAAACGATCCCCGGCGCGATAGTGGCTTCTCCCTTTTTTATATGGGCATCAATATAGGCGCAGCATTGGGTGGCTTGCTTTGCGGTTATGTGGGTCAGCGTATCAACTGGCACTATGGCTTTGGATTGGCCGGCATTTTTATGGTTCTAGGATTGATTGTTTTTGTAATAGGTCAGAAGTCTTTAGGACACAGAGGCCTTCCTCCCAATCTAACGGCGCTTAAAAAGAGAACGGCAGGTATTACCAACGAGCAGCTTATTTATATTTTATCCTTATTAATCGTTCCGGTGGTAGTAGCACTTTTTAACCGCCATGAGATCATGGATTATTTTATGGCAATACTGGGAGCTATTGCTATTGCTTATGTACTATGGGAAGCCTTTAGAATGGAAGCCGCTGCTAGAAACAAATTGATTGCGGCATTGTTTATGATCATCTTTTCCATTTTATTCTGGGCCTTTTATGAGCAGAATGCGGGATCGCTCAACCTGTTTGCCATGCGTAATGTAGATATGCATGTGATGGGTACCGAGCTGCCTGCATTGTCGGTCAACAATTTTCTCCCGCCGGGCTGGGTAGTTATACTAAGCTTTTTCTTTGCGTGGTTATGGACCTGGCTGGCGAAGCGAAAACTGGAACCTGCCACTCCGGTAAAATTTGGTTTTGCTTTTGCGCTGATGGCAATAGGATTTCTGGTTTTCTACCTGGCCTGCCTGAATGCAGAAAGCGGGCTGATCAGCTTGTTTGCTTTTGCTATGGGCTATATGTTTATCATTGCAGGAGAGCTTTGTCTTTCTCCTATCGGCCTTTCCATGGTTACTAAATTATCGCCTGTAAGAATGGTGGCTGTAATGATGGGTATCTGGTTCTTTGCCAGCGCCGGGGGCGAGTTTCTTGCAGGTAAGATCGGTAAAATGATGAGCGTGCCGGAAGCCGTACAAAACAATGCCGTGGCCTCCCTTCCCTATTATGCTACTATTTTAAAAGAGATCGCCATCGCTTCTGCCATAGCCGGAGCTTTGATTTTACTGTTGTCGCCATTGGTGAAGAAATGGATGGGGGATGTGAAGTAGGTTGGTGAGTTGGTTGACTAGTTCGTTAGTTGACAAGGGCCTCCTTTTCAACCAGTCAACATTTCAACTTATCAACTTTGCACTACACAAAGCTATCCACTTCCCTGTAGGCCTGCACCAGCCTGTCTTCTCCTTCTTTACCAGATTTAGACATGCCGTGCTCCATCCCTACAACACCCTTGTAGCCTTTTTCGTGCAGGAACTTAAATACGTTTTTATAGTTGACTTCACCGGTTGTAGGTTCTTTGCGCCCGGGATTATCTCCCACCTGAATGTACGGGATTTCATCCCAGCAAAGCTCCAGGTTTTTGATCAGGTTGCCCTCATTCTTTTGCATATGATAGGCATCATATAATATTTTACAGCTAGGGCTATCTACCGCCTTGCATATTTCATAGGTTTGGGTAGAATACCGGAGAAAGAGATCGGGTGTGTCGCTCAGGGGCTCCAACACCATTACAATACCATGTGGCTCAAATATTTCAGCGCCGCGGCGTAATGCTTCAATAACATTGGCAGTTTGTATAGACAGCGGCAGATTTTTTTCAAAATCGCCGGGCACCACCGTAACCCATTTGGCATTGCAGCGTTTGGCTACTTCCACCGACTTACGGCAACCCTCCAGGAAAATATCCACATGCTCTTTCTTTTTAGCTGCTAAAGTGTTAGCACCATTGCCTCCTTTAGGCACCACAAAAACTCCCATCCGCATACCCAGCTTGGCAAGTGTTTCGCCAATTTTCGTTTGCTGTTCGGTAGAGCGCCCCGTCATTCCGTTATCTTCAATCGACCTGAAACCCAGATCGTACATATATTTGATCTGGTCCACAAAGTCTTTTCCGCCACCGGTGGCAAACATGCCCTCATGTGGCGCATAATCTAAATGAAAGGTTTGTCCTTTTGAAATGCTGGTTTTAGTCTGGCTGAAAGCTGCGGCAGCAGCTGTAAAAGAACCTGTGGTAAGCAGTGTATTTTTTAAAAAGGACCTTCTTTGCATCGTTATTTTTTCGTGAAAAATAGTAAAACTTCGCTAACCAACCTAAACAACCGTTTGCACAAAACCGTTTTCATCGAATTTCTATATCTTTAAGCCATGCAGAAAATTGTATTGATTGCTGTTTGCACGGCCATGACGGCAGCCCTTCACGCTCAAAACCCGTCGTTTGAAAAATATGAACAAGCTATTCCGGGCAGCCCGGTAAAATTTGAAATGGTACCTATTAAAGCCGGTAGTTTTAAAATGGGCAGTAAAGCCTCTAAGCAGGCTGATGAGCAACCCGAACACGAAGTAACCCTGAGCGCTTTCTGGATGGGAGCAAAGGAAGTAACCCACGACGAATTTGCACTTTACCTTAACGACGAAACTTACGCAGAGAATAGTGATGTAGACGCCATCACCCGGCCCTCACGCCCTTATATTGAAATGACATTAGGCATGGGAAAAGAAGGGGGCTTTCCTGCCAATAGCATGAAGCAACACGGCGCTATCATGTATTGTAAATGGCTGTATGAGAAAACAGGCATTTTTTACCGGCTGCCAACAGAAGCAGAATGGGAATATGCCTGCCGTGCCGGCTCCGCTACCCTTTACCCTTTTGGCAACGATAGTAGCCAGTTAAAAGATTATGCCTGGTATGCAGCCAACAGCGGCGACCGGTATCAAAAAACAGGATTGAAGAAACCTAATGCCTGGGGGCTTTATGATATGCTGGGCAATGTACAGGAGTGGGTGCTGGATCAATACAGTGCTGACGCCTATACGAAATTGGGAAAAAATACAACAGACCCGGTTAATACGCCTACCAGCAAACATCCACTGGTGGTGCGTGGTGGAGATTATAATGATCCCGCCGGTGCATTGACAAGTTCGAACCGGGAGCAATCAGACCTGGTATGGAACCGCCGTGATCCGCAAATACCCAAAAGCAAATGGTGGAACGCAGATGCCCCTTTTGTTGGATTCAGATTGGTGCGCCCGGTGAAACAACCCACAAAGGAAGAAGCTGAAAAGTTCTTTGAGACTTACCTCAGCCTGTAGTGATCAATGAGTAATGAGTGGTGAACCTAAAATGAGAGACAGCTCCTCCGGCAAAACATAACAATCACCTTAAAATACATATATCAAAACAACCCAAAATGGACAATAAAACAACGCGCAGAAAATTTGTTCAGCAAACATCCCTGGTTACCGGGGGATTGATGGCTGCACCATTTTTAAGTAATGCCAATTTCTTCTCAGGTTCGGCCGGCACCATAAAAGTAGCGCTTATAGGTTGCGGCGGACGTGGCACCGGTGCGGCAATACAGGCTTTAAGCACCAAACAAAATGTGCAACTGGTAGCAATGGCAGATGCGTTCAAAGACCGTCTCGACAATTGCTATAAATCTATTACCAATAACCTGGCGGAATCGGGTATCGATAAAAGCCGGGTGGATGTTCCGGAAGAAAGGAAATTTGTTGGTTTTGATGCTTACGAAAAAGCTATTCCTTTGGCCGATGTAGTCATTCTTACCAGTACGCCAGGATTTCGTCCTATTCATTTTGAGGCAGCCGTAAAGCAGAACAAACATATTTTCATGGAAAAGCCCGTGGCTACTGACCCTGCGGGAATTAAAAAAGTGTTGGATATCGCAGAGATCGCTAAACAGAAAAAGCTAAATGTAATAGTAGGCCTGCAAAGAAGATATCAAAATTCTTATCGTGAGTTGTATAAGAAGAAAGACCTTATTGGGGATATCACTTCTGCCCAGGCCTGGTGGAACAATGACGGCGTGTGGGTGAAAGAGCGGCAGCCAGGTCAAACCGACTCAAAAGAAGCATCTACTTCAACAAGAAAAAGAGCTCTTAGCTGCACAAATCGCTATCCGTATTGAGTGG
>JBCNOR010000027.1:0-17790 GCA_039593785.1 Niabella sp.
GCTACTTAAGCCAGGATGGCTTGTTCCGTACCGACTATATGGCCTATGATAAAGACATGCAGTTTAACAAGAAGCGTTATAACCTGCGTGGAAACCTGGACTTTGATGTAACCGAAGATTTTAAGATCGAACTCAACCTGGGTACGCAGTTTGTGACCATCGGCGGAATGGATAATGACGCCTATATCTGGGAGAAAAGAATTTTATGGGCTTTCCCTATGAGCTCACCAGGCCTGGTGAATGGCAAATATGTAGTTCCCCTGAGCGCCAATGGTGACGACCGTTATAACCCGATGTATGCAACAGAGAATTCGAACTACTGGAACAAAACCAATAACAGCATTTTAAATTCGGCCATAAATGCAACCTATAAGCTGGATAAAATCACTCCTGGCTTACAGGTGCGTGTGATTGGTTCTTACGACAGTTATTTTGCCAGCAGAAGTTATGGACGTTACCTGCCTCTTTTATACGATATGCGTCCCAATCCGAATGGCGATCCGCTCAATCCTATTTTATCCCAGCGTAACGAACTACAGCCACCCAGCATTAACGCCGATTTCTTCCTGGGCAAATGGCGCAAAATGTATCTGGAAGGAACCATTAATTATAACCGCAGCTTTGGCAAACATGCGGTTGCCGGTATGCTACTGGCCAACAGGGAGAAACGCTTCGATCCAAACCTGCAATTTCAATTACCCGCAGGCTACCAGGGTACAACAGGAAGATTGGGCTACAATTATAATGGCAAATATCTTTTTGAATATGCCGTTACTTATAACGGTTCCGAAAATTTTCCTGAAGGTAAACGTTATGGCTTATTTCCTTCTTATTCCGGGTCATGGATCATAAGCAACGAAAAATTCTATCTCAAAAATGATATACTCAATTTCCTGAAGCTGCGCGGATCATATGGAGAAGTAGGTAATGACCGAATTGGCGGGGCCCGGTACCTGTATTTACCGGATACCTGGAAAAATAATACGGGTTATACTTTTGGCGATCGCAATACAGCCCGCTATATCAATGGGGTAGATGAAGCCGCTTTGGGAAATCCGAATGTAACCTGGGAAGTGTCGAAGGAAATAAACCTGGCGCTGGATACCCGTTTTTTCAGGAGCAAGCTCTCGGTAACCTACGAATACTTTATCAGGAACCGTTCCAATATTCTTTCTTACCGGGGAACCGTTCCGGCTATTGTGGCTGCAAACCTGCCTCCTTATAACCTGGGTAAAGTAAAAAGCTGGGGACATAATTTCGAAGTACGGTATAATGAAAATATCGGCGCATTTAACTTCTTTGTGAATGCCAATGGCGCTATCCAGCGAAACAAAATTATTTACCGGGATGAGGCAGTCTTTCCCGGGCTGGAGTACCAGGCATCTACCGGCAGGCCTAATGGCCAGCAGCTGTTGCTAACCGCTGATGGTTTGTACACTTCCTGGTCGCAGCTGTATGCCATTGACGGCAATGGTAACCCTATTCTTTCTCAACCTGTACGCGCATTAAAAGATGGTAACCCGTATACAGATATCAATGGTAACCCGGTGTATGTAAAAGACCTGGGCTATGGCGGACGAGCCTTACAGCCTGGTGATATCCGGCTTATAGACGTGAATGGAGATGGACTCATCAATGAAAAAGACCGCGTAAGGCAGGGCTATTCAACTGCCCCCATTTATAGTTATGGAGTAACGGCAGGTTTCCGGTTTAAAGGATTTGATGTATCAGCCCTTTTTGCAGGTATGGCGGGAGTAGCCAGGGGCGCCATGAATACCTATCACTTCGACAAGCAGCAGGCGCTGTTTGAGGTAGATATGTATCGCTTCAGCCTGGATCGTTATAACAGTGGTGAAAAGATACTTTTTCCTTCACCCAGCTATGATAAAGGCGCTTCCGGATTTGGCGCTGAGAATGCCGGTAATACATATTTCCTGGTCAATACTTCTTATACGCGGCTACAAAATATGACTATCGGTTACACGCTTACAAAAGCTTTTATGACCCGTTTAGGTGTGAAATCGGCCCGTATTTATGTAAATGGAGACAATCTGTACACCTGGTCAAAGGCTAAGATCTGGGGCGACCCGGAGAACCTGGGAAACCAGGGATACCCACTGTATAAAACCTATAATATGGGTGTCAACCTGAATTTCTAAAAGGTAGAAAATCCTTTTAAAGAGCGATTGTCTGATATTAAAATTTAGCAAATGAAACGAAACATATATAATCCGCACAACGATTTTATAAACAAAGGCAGCTTGGGTATTATGAAAGCGAAACACCTGCTTTGGGCAGTAGTTGTTATGATAAGCACCTCCTTATTATCTATGAGTTGTAATAAGGATTTCCTGGAGAAGCCCAATGGAGGAACGTTTACAGTTGATACCGTATTCAGCACCCAAATTAATGCGGACATGGCTGTTGCCCGCATGTATAATCTTTGCATTCCCTCCTGGTTTCCGCGCGATAATGGTAACGAAATGCCACGCCCGGATATGTTAACCGATGCCGTTTATTATATATATCCAACCTATAGCTGGGTGGGTTTAACCAATAATGCCGCTGCCTATACCACCGGTAACCAAACTGCCGATGGAAATGTAGACCGGGGTGGCTTTGGCAGCCATTATTCGGGGATCCGCCAGGCCAATATTATTTTAAAAAAGATCGATGAAGTAAGCGATGCCTCCCAGCTATGGAAGGACCAGGTAAAAGGCCAGGCTTTGTTTTGCCGCGCGTTCCAGCATTTTGAGCTGTTTCGTCAATATGGCGGTATCCCTATTGTTGTAGAACCACTGGATGGTACCAAGCAATTGGATGTACGTCGTAGTGCTGTAAAAACGGTAACGGATAGTATTGTTAGCTGGTGCGATAAAGCCGCGGCTTTACTGCCGGCTACCTGGGGACCTGCGGACTTTGGGCGTGTAACCAGCGTTGCAGCCAAAGCGCTCAAAGCCCGTATGTTATTATATGTGGCCAGCCCGTTATACAATACACCTTCAAATATGGCTGCTGAAATTGCAGAAGCCCGTTATGGCGATGGCCGGGATTCAGTACTGGCTTATCCTAATTATGATAAAGAACGTTGGAAGCTTGCAGCTGATGCATCAAAAGATGTTATTGATGCTGCTATTGCTGCCGGTGGCGCACTGTACCAGACCGGTAAGGCCGAAACCACACCCAGAACTGATAATTTCGAGGGATTAGGTGACTATGAGGCTGTTTTCAATGTATATGCCAATAGCGAGTTGATCCTGGTAAACACCGCTCACATGTGGGTAGCCAACAACGGGTGGCTGTTCGGTAAATACCTGATGTCAAAAGTAAGAATGGGCGCCTGGGCGGTTAAAAATAATGTACCCATTGAATTTGCCCAACTATATGAAAAAAGAGATGGCACCAAATGGACGGTGCCCTTAACAGCAACCGGAAATGACTTTACCACCTGGATCCAGGAACAGAATTTAGATCCAAGGTTTTATCAGACATTCTCCTATGACGGCATGTGGTATAACAGCCAGATCGGTACCATTCCATACTACATCGGCGATGGCGGCAAATCACCCACTACAGATTACGGGCGTAGCGATGCCGGTGAAGATGGTTATGCCCTGGAAACCTATAAATATGTAGCACGTATCAACAACCGCGATGATCGCAATTTCGCCTGGACCATTTTTCGCCTGGCAGAATTTTATCTGAACTATGCCGAAGCAATGAATGAGTATGCTGGACCCGCCGGACTACCGACTACTTATCTGAATATGATCCGTAAAAGGGCCGGTATGCCCGACAAAAATCCCGCATCTGTAGAAGCTTTCAGGGAAGCCATACAAAACGAGAGATCTGTTGAATTATCTTACGAGGGCCATCGGCTCAATGACTTGCAGCGCTGGCTAAAAGCTTATGCTACCCTCAACGTAGCCTTACACGGTTTTCAAACCAGGGCCAACAACAGCTCGGGTACCCTTCAGCGCAACTGGAAGATCGTTTCATTTATGAACAGGGTTTGGCCTAAAAAATACTATTACCTCCCTTTTCCTAATGCACAGGTAAGCAACAACTATTTAGGAGACGGTGCCTCCTGGTTGGGACAAAACCCCGGTTGGTAACAGTAAACATTTACACAATTCTAATTTAATATCAAATGATACAAAAATATAGACCTCTGCTTGCTTTATTGGGATGGTTATGCAGTGTGGGTGTTGCCAAGGCACAAACAGCTACTGCAGACGGAACCGGCCAGGAGCAGTTTAAAGACAGCACGGAATTAAACCGCCTGGTAGACCTGGGTTTACGTAAAGAAAAGAACTGGAGAAACACGGCAGCAACCTTTACACTTTCAGGCAAAGAACTTGAAAAAATGTTCTCAGGTAATTTATTGAATACACTACAAGGCCGTATTCCCGGCCTTACGGTTAATACGGGTTCGGGCGAGCCCGGATATGATAATCCCAACCTGTTTATGCGGGGCAGAACCACCTGGAATAGTGGTGCCGCTCAACAATTGATTTTATTGGACGGCTTCCAGGTTGACCTGAATGCGCTGAGCGCTTTTTCGCCCTACGAAATAGAGTCGATTACGCTTTTAAAAGATGCAGCTGCAACTGCCATGTACGGTTTGCAAGGTGCTTCAGGCGTTATTAACGTAGCCACCAAGAAAGGAAGGGTATCATCTAAAAATGAACTTACGATCAATGCCCGGTATGGTATACAAACACCAGTCAAATTACCCGAAGTAATGAATGCCTACGATTATACGAGGTTATATAACCAGGCATTGGCGAATGACGGGTTACCGCAGAAATACCCTAACCCCGATTTGTATCGATCAACCAATGATCCGTTTCATCCCAATGTAAACTGGTATGATGAACTGCTGAAGAAGCATTCAACCATTCAGAATTATAACCTGTCTTTCAGAGGCGGCAACAGAACAGCACGTTACTATGTTTTGATGGATTATATGAACTATGACGGGTTATACAAAAATGCTACTGCTATCAATAAAGATTTTGGAACCAATGCCAAATACAGTAAGATCAATTTAAGGGCAAACGTAGAATTAGACCTGACAAAAAGTTTGTATGTAGCGGCGAATGTGTCGGGTATTATCGAAGATCGCAATACTCCCTCAGGCTTCACAGCTTCGCAGGTATTCGATAACCTGATGCGTATCCCGGCTGCTGCCTTTCCGGTAAAAAATCCTAACGGTACCTGGGGCAACAGCTCAGTATACAATTTCAATCCAATACAGCTGTTGCAACAAAATGGTATCTACAGCGCGCATACCCGTACCATCCAGACTAATTTTAAACTACGTGAAAAGCTGGACCTGATCACTCCGGGCCTGGCCGCAATTGGCGGCGTATCCTTTAATAACCAATACACCGGTACCCGGCAAACATTGTATTCGGTGATGTCATACGAATTGCTGAAAGATAATAATGACCAGCCGATTTTAGATGGAGGCGGTAATCCTACCTATCGTACGATTGGCACCAATACGCCCCAAACCACTAATGAAAGCGGAAACGGGCATTGGAACCGCAATACTTTCCAGGCCGGGTTAGATTACAACCGCAGCTTTGGCAAAAACACATTTAGCGGGCTAGTGCTGGGCAGGCGGGTAAATTATACCCGTATAGGCCAGACTTATGCGGTAAGGGTGCAGGGGATAGCAGGCAACGTCACCTACGATTACGATAAAAGATATATCGTTGACTTTAGCTCGTCTTATATGGGGTCTGCCGATTTCGCTCCGGGAAATAAATACGGTTTCTTCCCTGCATTAAGTGCCGGATGGATATTATCTAATGAAAGCTTCCTTAAGAACAATGAAGTGATCAACTTTCTAAAACTCAGGGCTTCCTATGGCAGCGCTGGTAGTATTAATGATGCCTACCGCTTCCTGTACCAGGAGCGGGCAGGGGGAGCTTCGGGATGGATTACCGGAACCAGCAATACCGGGCGCGGGGGTATGGCCATCGGCGCTTTTGCCAACCCGGATGCTACATGGGAATTAAAGAAAACCCTGAACATAGGAATAGAGGCCACTTTATGGAACAAGTTGTCTGCAACGATTGATGTATTTAGCGAAACACGCAGCGGCATTTATGAAATCCCTTATGCCAATGTAGCAGCCTACACAGGCTTCAACCTGCCTTATCTGAATACAGGTAAAGTAGATAATAAAGGTTTTGAAGCCGCACTTACTTACAACAACCAGGCTCATGAATTGAAATACTTTGTTACAGGTACTGCCACTTTTGCCAGAAATAAGATCATTGAAAAATCAGAAACTGCCCAGCCCTCCGACCGCTTGTACGAAAGAGGGTTTGCTATTGGCCAGGTGAAGGGTTTGGTATTTGACGGGTTTTACCAGGCATCAGATTTCGAATCAAATGGTAACCTGAAACAGGGTGTAACCACTTCGTCTTACGCACAGGTAAGGCCCGGTGATCTGAAATTTAAAGACCTGGATGGTAATGGTGTGATCAATGAGTACGATCGTGCGCCCTGGGGATATAACAATGTTCCTGAAGTGACCCTGGGATTTAACCTGGGTTTTAATTACAAAGGATTTGACTTCAGCGCTTTCGTACAGGGAGTGATGAACCGTACCATCAGCATGCTGGGAGCTGCGTATAACTACACGCATCCGTTTGTAAACAATAATAATATCTCCGCATTCTCCAATAATGCCTGGACTCCCGAAACAGCTGCTACAGCTACTTCTCCCAGGCTGTCCACTCTGGCCAATCTAAACAATAATGTGGGTGTAGACTTCTGGTTCCGCAATGGTAATTTCTTTAAGCTGCGCAGTATCGAATTGGGATATACCATCCCGCAGACAGGAGTATTAAAGAAGGTGGGCGCCATACGGGTCTTTGCTAACGGAACCAATCTGTTCGTGTCCAATATGATCGACGGGCTGGAGCCTGAGAACCTGTCAATGGGCTACCCGGTAACCAAAGTGGTAGATTTTGGATTTAATGTAAAATTTTAGAACAACGTTGAATTATCAGCCATGAAAAGAAATAAATTAATTATTCAGCTTTTAGCTGCTGTCCTGTTTCTTTCTTCCTGTGAAAAAGATTTCATGACAGTAAACAGGGTAGATGCCTTTATTCCCTCGGACCAGTTTTATACGAATTATAACTATGCACAACAGGCCGTATGGAATGTATACAGCTATCTTCCCAATGGTTTGGCTTCGCTTAATTATGAAGCTATTACCGACAATGCCGAAGCCACAAATGTAACGGACCTCTCGAATGTATTTAACCAGGGCGTTTGGAACCAATATGTTAACCCGGATGATGTGTGGAGTAAAAACTTTAATGCCATTCGTGCAGCCAACCTGTACCTGAAAAACAAGGATAAGGCAGATATCGAATATATCAAAAACCGGATTGTGACCAGCGATTCCACTCCTTATTTCAACGCACGCAATAATGTGAAGTTTATGGAAGGGGAAGTGCTCTTTCTGAAAGCTTATTTCTACCTGGAGCTCATCAAACGGTATGGTGGCGTTCCTGTTTTAAGGGAGGCTTTCGAATATAAATCGGAGGATTGGAAGAACGTTCCCAGGAATACGCTGGATGAATGTGTAAAATACATTGTGGAGCTGTGCGATGCAGCTTCAGCTATTATACCGCAAAACCTGAGTAGTTACTCCTGGTACGACGTAGGCCGTGTAACTTACGGTGCCATCAAAACCCTGAAAGCAAAAGCATTACTGTATGCCGCAAGTCCGCTGTTTAAAGGGGCCGGCACTACAGCTACCTGGGAAGATGCT
The DNA here is from genome assembly GCA_039593785.1 of Niabella sp. GTDB lineage: Bacteria > Bacteroidota > Bacteroidia > Chitinophagales > Chitinophagaceae > Niabella. The sequence goes on from JBCNOR010000027.1 coordinate 7,805, forward strand.
GCAAAAGCTTTCAACGATGTTATAGCACTGAATACTTACACGCTCGATGCCAATTATAACAATGTATTTGGGGCCAATGCACTTACCTCAAAAGAAATGATCTTCTTCAGGCAGTATGGTAATAATAATTCAGTAGAATACGCCAACTTCCCGATCAGCTTCCAGGGATCCAACGGAAACAGCGTAACTCCTACGCAAAACCTGGTCGATCAGTTTGAGGTATTGATCAAAGACGGTTCGGGTGCTGTAACCGGTTCCCGGCCTTTTAGCTGGTCGAATGCTGATGATGCTGCCAATCCCTATGCCAACCGGGATCCGCGTTTAAATAACACGGTTATTCTAAATAATACCAGTTTCTCGGGAGCAGTTATTGAAACCTTTGAGGGGGGAGCAGCCGGGTTTCCCAAATTGAATGCTACAAAAACAGGTTATTATTTAAAGAAATGGGTGAATCCTTCTGTCAACCTGGTAACCAATACCAGCGCGGTTCATACCTGGGCTTACTTCCGGTACGGGCAACTATTACTGGATTATGCTGAAGCAGCTTTTAACGCGTATGGAGCCGATGGTAAACCCTCTGGTGCCTCTCTGACAGCCCTGCAGGCCATTAACCTGGTACGGGCAAGGTCATCCATGCCCGCACTTACTTCAAGCCAGCTCAACCAGGCCAGTATCGAACATGAGCGTAATGTAGAAATGGCTTACGAAGATCAGCGCCTTTGGGATGTAAGACGCTGGAAAAAAGGAAGCACCTATTTCAGCCAGCCCGTAAACCGTATCAAAATAACCAAAACAGGCACCGGTTTTACTTACCAGGTCAACAAATTAGAAGACCGCAAATTCGATCCTAAAATGGATTGGTATCCTATTCCGCAGGATGAAATTGTTAAAACGGGTTGGACACAAAATTCGGGATGGTAAGTGTTAAGCATTAATTTTTTAAAAGATACTATTATGAGTAACAAGCTTTCATTAGCATTTTTAGGAATAGCATTCTCCATGATAGCGCTGCTTACCGGTTGTAAGCAGGATGCAATTATAGGCGAACGGGTTCCCGAAACAGGGAAAGTATATTTTGGACAGGCAGACAGTGCAGGTATAAAAGGTATTAATGGTGTAAGTAGCTGGGCGCAGGATACAGTGGCTAAAACAGTAACGATTGCCGCTGCCATCTACCGCGGAGGCTTTACAGAATTAGCCCCTTTTACAGTAAAAATACAGGCAGATAACAGTGCCGTAGATAAGTTAATCGGTGCGGGAAAATTACCTGCTAATACCGTAAAGCTGGCTGCCGCTGATTATACTTTAGATGAATTGGTAACAATTGAGTATAAGGATGGTGTGATGAAGGGAACGGTATTACCCAAAATAAAAATGTCGGCCTTGAGCGCCAACCAGGGTAAATATATCGCCCTCGGCCTCTCCATTGCGTCTGCAGAGAAATTTGGTATCAATGAAGCGCGTAACAAAATTGTGGTTTATGCAAACGTAGATTCTTTAATGGATGCCATCATTCCTCCTAAGAACCAGATTCTGAATGATGCCTGGCAGGTGCTGAAGATTGCTAATAATGATAATGTAACTGCCACACCTGCGTCCAACGGGTCGTTTGTTTTTGCCGGGGGAAGCGGCGGTCATATCGGGATTTACCAGGCAGTAGACGTACAGGCCGGTAGAAAATATTCATTCACGTTTAATGTAAAGGGAGCCGGCGCTACTGATACCTGGTTCGAAGTATATATTGGCTATGGCGCACCTGTTACCGGCGTTGACTACAACGAGGGTGGTACAAGAATGGGCTTAAATACCTGGACCGGTTGTGGTAAAACAGCATTTGATGATCTGTTGTCCAAAGTGGGATGTGTTGGATCTGGCCCCATCTTTACGGCACCTACGACGGGTAAAGTATACCTGGTAATCCGTACAGGTGGTACCAACCTGGGCACCGGTGGTATTACCGCTTCAAAGTTTGTGTTTATACGGCAATAGCCATCATATTTAAAAAACTTTTAGGAAATAGGGCTGTCTCAAAAGTTCTGTATGTTTAATTGTCAATATTCCGTTAGGCTCAATATGACAATCAAACTGGCTTTTGAGACAGTTTCATTTTTCAAGGTCAGACATCATTCTTAATTGCGTTGTTTCAGTTGTTTTATATTGCCCTGCATTGAACAGGGCATTTTTATGGACTGTAAATGATTGCAGCTGCTTTTATTGCAGTATCACTTCTTTCGCTTTCTCCAGTATTTCATCCCGGCCCGCGATTATTCCTGCTACAGTAGGCTGTATCATAATGTCTGGTATAATTCCGGTTCGTTGAGTCGGTCTTCCGTCAGGATAAAATATCCCAATGCCGCTAAACCTGGTTTTTACATAGCCTGGAAGTATGATCTCAGAAACATTTCCGTCTGTACCCGCTGAAGGTGTTCCAATAACCACGCAGTCGGGAGCAGTTCTGTAAGCCATGGCATGATATTCCGAAGAGCTTTGCGTGGTTTCATCAATTAACAGCACCACTTTTCCGCGATAGTAATCGGATCTGACATTCCCGGTTTTAAATGAAGCCATATAGGAGAAAGAACCCGGATGGTGGATATAGGGTACCAGGATTTTCACAAATGGTTTTAGTTCTGGCAACAGGAATTCAGGAAGGGTATATACCAGGTAATCTGATGGATAATTTCTTAAATCAATAATGATACCCTTCGCTTCTTTAAACTTTTCAAAAATGGTTGTGAGATCCCTGGTTTTAAGTTTTCCGTGATCAATGTAGCCGATATTATTTTCCACCCATTTGTAGGGTAGATTTAGCATACTGAATTCTTTCCTGGGTTGAAATACTCCCGGGTTGTAACTCAATACCGTTTTGTGCTGTTGTTTTCCCATTCTTATAATGTCGAGACTCATTATAGAATCATTGGTTCTTGTAAGACTTCCTGCAATATCTCTTAACTGCGTCCAATTGTTTGAGGCAGGGGTGTAAGGTCTTAGCTTGTTAACAATAGTTGCAACAGGTTGCCCGTTTATTTTAACCAGTATATCGCCTATTTGTAGATCGTTTGCCTGGGCAAGATTTTCATCTGAAAAGCCGGTAATAACCGGCTGGTTATTGATGAATTTAAGCCTGACCGGCAATTGTCTGGCGCCCAAAAAGTTATGTACGGCATAATCAAAGTCAAAAAAAGCGTGAGAATCATGTATTTGCCCCGCCAGCTCCAGTAAGGCAAGCTTATAGGTCAATTCATTTTTTGCGTTAAGAAATTTTGGGATGAATTTCTTTAAGGTTATTTTCCAATCGGTTCCGATATCACCTTTATAAGGGAAAAAATACTGGATAATATTCCAGTAGCGGTATAATGCCAAAATCCGGTATCCATCATCTGTAAAAGACATCTGCATGTAGGGGCGTTCGTGCTCTATTTGCACATTAGAGGCACGTGTTTTACTTACATAATACTGGTCTTCAGACGGGCTTTCTACTTTACTCAGATTTAACAATACCCGTTGAAGATCCTCCGAAAAACCAGACCGCTTAATCCAGCTTAAATCAGGTTGTACGATCATACTATCGTTGGCTGCTTTTTTAGTCGCATTGGATACCTTGCCCAATGTATCAATCCAATTTAGTAAAATGCTGTCCCTGTTAGCTGACGGGGCTTTTAACAATTTCGGTAATACCCTAAACAGCTCATAGTCCCAGTTATAATCGCCTTTGGTTACGTTCGGATGATGATATTTTAAATATCCCCAAACCAGGCCCAACTGGTACAAAGTATGAACGGTATTGCTATCATTTTTATTTATCGTTACCAACGATGCCTTGTCAAATTCACGATCTTCCTCGGCTGGAGCAGTTGCCATAGGTTGTAGTTCTGAAACATCTTTTCCATCAATAGATATTTTAAGATCATCCAGCCACATTTTTCCTTTGCCCACTAACATACCCCCAAAAACAATTTTATCCGTTTTTTCAGGATCCAGAGGAAGGGTTATCCTGTACTCAGTCCAATCGGTGGTGCCTTTTGCGCCTCTTTGGTGCATATTGTCAAAAGCTATATGAGGATCAATGCGCATCCACAAACCAGCATAGCCATCCGTTACATTTTCAGTTTTTATAAATCCTGATAATGTAATACTATCACCTGCATACTTTTTTGTTAGGAAGCGTACCCAGGTACTAAACTGCGGCTTTCCGCCTTCGAATGCAATGGAAGCAGAGTAGGCCCCCGATCGAAATATTTTAGAGTCCAGTTTCGCAGTATAGATAGTACTATCATTGATACTATTCCCCTTCCAGCCGATAGCTGAGTCTTTGTAAATATCTTCAAAGCCCAGGTTATAGCCGCCTGATTGCCGGGGCGATTTACATGAAAAAAGAGTGCAGGCAAACAACAGGATAAATAAAAATGATCTCATAGTATGTAAGTTGGTTAGTCAATACAGTTCATTGCCGTCAGGCTAGCTTGTAAAACAAGTGCTGTTGACCTATCCATTTCATCAACACTCGTACTGGCTATGTATTACAATAATAAAGATATTGATATATCTAAAAGCCTGGCATTGATGGTTAGCCAATATTTTCTTAATGCTTGAGATGCTATTACAATAAGCATCCTATAAAAAATCATTGTTACAATTGGAAGTGCTGGCTGAAAATGATAAGTTTGTTCCTCATTAAAGCCCCTTACACATGAAACCTCTAAACAATACGGTGACCGCAGTAAAAAAGCAATGGATTGCTCCGGAAATTACAACCATTCAAATCAATGGAAACGGCGTTGCCGGAGCCGATTTCGCCAGTGAACAGGTAAGCTAGCAAATACACACTGCCCGTCTCGCAGGTTGACGCCTGATAAATCATTTTATCTGCACATTAATTTAGCATAAATTTGCTAAATTTTTGAGCGATAATAATGGAGTATGCAATTGTAGATATTGAAACAACAGGGGGCAATGCAGGTTCGGGCAGCATTACAGAAATTGCAATACGTATTTTTGATGGCAGCAGTATTATTGACAGTTATGAAACGCTGGTAAAGCCTTGTCATGCCATACCTCCTTATGTCGCATCGCTCACGGGGATCAATGATACCATGGTTGAAAACTGCCTTCCTTTTAGCGACATCGCTAAAGATGTTTTTGCCATGCTGGAGGGTAGAACCTTTGTAGCCCATAATGTAAATTTTGATTATTCCTTTCTGAAACATCACCTGGGTAGCGCGGGGTACCAGTATACGGCTCCCAAATTGTGCACGATCAAAATGAGCCGGAAGATCAGGCCCGGCCTGCCTTCGTACAGCCTGGGCAATTTATGCGATTCGCTGGATATCAGCCTGGCAAGCCGGCACAGGGCGGGCGGCGACGCAGATGCCACAGCCATGCTGTTTTCAAAACTGCTGGCATGGGACCTTGACGGGGTCATTCCGGCTATGTTAAATGAAGTGGCTGAAGAAAGGGAACTACCCGCAACGCTCCGAAACGATTTTGACCAGTTGCCTAACACGCCCGGCGTTTATTATTTTTATAATGACAACGGAGACGTCATTTACATCGGCAAGGCCAGGGATCTGAAAAAGAGGGTGGCACAGCATTTTGCCATCCATAGTCCTAACCGCAAGGGCTCCAGATTTGCCAAAAAAGTAGCACGCATCAGTTATGAAGCCTGCGGAACCGAACTAATGGCTCTGATACTCGAAGTGCTGGAGATCAAAAGAATTTATCCGAAGTATAATACCGCTCTGAAAAAGTATGAAGCAAAGGCGGGGCTTTTTGTTTATGAAGATGAGAATGGCTATCAAAGGATGACGATCGCCAAATCAAAAAAAGGGTATCTGCCTGTCCAGGTATTCACTACTCGGCAGGGAGGCATGAACAAATTGCGTGAGCTGTCCAGGCGTTTTGGCTTATGTGCTTCGCTATGCCGCTTAAACAGCTGCGAATTATGCGACCTGGTAGATAAGAAAAAAGATCTGTTGTGTACGGCCAATCAATCGCCGGATATTTACAATCAAAAAGTAGAACGGGCGCTCTCTTTTCTAAAGGAAGATGAGCAGGGATTTTATATTATCGATAAGGGCAGAAACGCCGGTGAAAAAAGTTGTGTTTGGGTAGAGAACGGGCAGTTTTATGGAATGGGATATATTGACAATAACGCAGACATTTATTCTTTGTTTGATGTAAGGGACAGCCTTACCCGTTATACCGGCGATCATTATATTATGCAGCTGATCATTTCCTACGTATGTAAATATCCGCGTAAAGTGGTACCCATCACAGGCAAGCCGGTCACCGCTGAATGGGATTGACTTAAGAGTCAGCGGGCTTTCTCATGGTTTTGATCACTTTTATGATCAGGGGTATCGTTACTATAAGAACAAATACTCCAATAATATACTTCAGCCAGGGCTGTAAAAAAGGAACACTGCCCATTAAGTATCCGGTTAAAACAAATGTCAATGTAAAACCGGCTGATCCTATGGTGCTCAATATAATGAACCGTTGAATCTTTACTTTGATGATGCCTGCCAAAACAGGGGCAAAAGTGCGAACGATGGGTAAAAAATAACTACCTGCTATGGCCATTGATCCGTGCTTTTTATAAAAAGCTTCTGTAGAACTTAGGTAGCTGCGGCGAAAGAAACGGGATTCCTGTCTTGAATAAAAGAACTTGCCGGTGCTGCGCCCGATACCATAACCGGTAATGCTGCCCGCTACAGCCGATGCAATCAGCAACAGGCAAACAACCGGCAGGGATGGCAACAGGTCTTCTTTTGCAGCAAGTAATCCAACTGTAAACAATACCGCGCCAATAGGCAAAAAGAAACAGAAAAATAAACCGATGGAACAAAATACCAACAGGCATACCACTACCAGTCCTCCATATCTGATGATTGATTCAGCGTCCATAATATTAATAACATGTTATACTAAAGTATACCCCCGCTAAGCTACTGCATTCGGTTAATACAAACATTATCCATGCCGTTTTAATACAATGCTGATAATTTTTATAACAGGCTCATTTCGCCATCAGGCAATAGCTTATACCGGTAAGGTTTCACCGAGCTTTAAAATTTTAAGTTCATTATTAATTTTCCCCTCCGCTTTCAGCCGGTTCAGTATTTGTTCTGTTTCACCCATGGGCTCATCGGCCATATCGAATGTGCCATAATGGAAAGGAATAAAAAGTTGTGCCCCGGTATCCCTGAAAGCTCGCAGGGCCTGATATGGATCCTGGTGATTTTTTCCCATAAACCAGGCAGGCGCATAAGCTCCTGCTCCTAATAGTGCGACATTGATGCCGGGGAATAACTCACCGATAGCTTTGTAATGCGAGCCATAGCCCGAGTCGCCGCTAAAGTAAATGCAGCCACCTGCTTTCTCCATAACAAAGCCGCCCCATAGGGTGGTATTGGCATCCAATAAACCGCGGTTAGCCCAATGCCTCGACGGTACGAAAGTAATTTTCAAACCGCCCGTATTATTATAGCGCTGGTACCAGCCTGCTGTATGAACCGGGTTGTTAATCCATTTGCCGATCAATCGATCCAGGTTCAATCCGCATAGTATATGGGCTTGTGGATTATTGGCCGACAACAATTGCAGGCTTTTCTTATCACAGTGATCGTAATGAGCATGAGTAACCAGGATATAATCTACGTTTACCAATTTACCCGGATCCACCGGCAGGGGAGAGTGACGTTCAACCATCGGTAGCCGGCCAAAAACCGGATCAGTGATCATACGTATGCCCTCCATCTGTATAAAAAAGCTGGCGTGGCCCAGCCATACAATTTTATCCGCTTCATCGTTCAACCAGTTATCATCTGTTAAAACGGGAATCCGCCAGGTGTCTTTTTTTTTCATCGCCCGTTGCGGATTTCTTTCAACAAAATATTTAAGCATCATCCCCATACTTAAAACAGTAGGTCCGTCCAGGTTAATAAACCGGCCCGACTGATCTACGGGAGTGCCTGGCCAGTTATCCTTTACTGTTTTTAATGCAGCGTTACTGGTAAAGCTTGTAATAGCAGGAAGTTTTCTTTCAGGGAACATATTTTACCTTTTTAATTACATCACTATCAAGGGGTACTGGCCCATAGTTCGATACACCATATTACAATATAAATATTAAACCCTGATAATATATTAAAAGCTGCTAAAATTCAGGGTGAAAATGAAGGTTATTAAAATCGATATGCTGTTGCAGGTCACGACTAAATATCTCTAAAACGTTACAAAAACAAAGCAGCCGGGCACTTAACAAAAGGGCATACAGAGTGATCATCCATTATTTATGCTAACTGGTTCATTTTTATAAGGTTAAATTAATTATATTGCGCAGGGCTAACCCTCTGAACCGAGCAAAAAGCTAGCCCAGGCACCTCTAATGATTAAAACTAATTGTAAAGCCGGCTTTAAGAGCAGGCGAGCTAAACCTTATTTATTAACCTTTGCCATTTTTTCTTTGTTGTGGTTGAATGATGTAAAGGCACAAACAGTACTTAACCCCGGCGACATTTGTTTTGTGGGCTATTACAGGATCGACATCACCAATGCTGGTTTTTCATTCGTTACGCTAAAGCCCATCGCCCAGGGAACCGTTGTCTATTTCACAGACATGGGAGTTGATGGCTCTGTAGGTTGGGGAGTTGCCGGAGAGGGATACCTGAAATGGACCTCGGGCCAAAACCTGGCGGCAGGCGCAATCATTAGTGTTGTTTCACCTCAAACCGGTACTATGACTGTTAATATGCGTAACGCCGCCGGTGTAACTTCTGTTATAACTTCACAATTTGCAGCTTCAGTTTCCCCTGCTTTTACTATGGGCGCCGGTGGGGATCCTTTGCTGGTATTTCAAACAAAATCGCCATCCAAAACCTTTACCCAGATCAATAACGCTAATTTGCCGCTAACAGATATCAACTTTATTACCGGCCTTACCACTGATTATAATACGTCCACCATTAACACTGTTACCAGGTGGAACCAGGGTACCGAGGACGGAAAAGTAACCGGAATAACTTCGGGCCAGGAGTCAACCGTTCCTCCGGGACTGACCAATGGCGTCAACTGTGTTTCCTTAGGCGCTGCAGGAACCAATGAAAACTATGCAAAGTATACCGGGCCTCTAAGCGGCTCGCGCGCAGAGATCATAGCGCTGATGAACAACCCATCCAACTGGGATGCGATAACCACTCCCACTACAACCATTACGCTGGCCAATTTTACCGGCAATGTGGTGCTACCGGTAGTGTTTGATGGGCTTAAAGCAACCCGGAAGAATGGTCAGCTGGTTGTACACTGGAGCACGCTAACCGAAACTAATAATGCATATTTCGAAGTGCAGGGATCATTGAACGGAGTGAATTTTAGTAAATTAGGCATCGTTTCTTCGAAAGGCAACAATGGCAACTCCTCACAACAACTCAACTATCAATTTATAACTAATACCCATAACGCTTTGCTACTATCAGGCTTTGGTATCTTAACCCTGCTGGGCGGCGCTTTGCTACTCAGATTACGAAACAGGAAAGCCATACTTTTACCTGGAATAGCTTGTATGTTTTTATTGGCGCTTGGCAGCTCATCCTGCAATAAAAGTGTAACAGTACCGGATAGCACCGGCGATCAGCAAATATTTATCCGTATTGCCCAGGTAGATAAAGATGGTATTACCTCTTTTTCAAAAGTTGTTAATGCAGTGCGGCAATAACTGGCTGTAACAACCTTATCGTATTACCGCCAGGTAACGAGTAAAAAATATTGACGCATTAGCAAGGAGCCTCAGAGTTCCTTGCTAATGCGTTTTTTAATTAATAATGGCTCCCTTATTTTTCGCCAGTCTTTTATCCCATTCTTCTTTTTCTTCCCTGGTTAGCTTTTGCCAATTGGTAATCTCGCCAATTATTTTTAAAGGCGCTTTACTACGATAGGAGCGGGTAGGATTACCTGGAAATTTTTTGTCGGTAACATTCGGATCATCC
>JBCNOR010000270.1:0-6834 GCA_039593785.1 Niabella sp.
CCTTAAAACAGAGGTTATCAGGTTAAATGCAGGGAGCATAATTAGCGCTCATTTACATATACATGCCGAGCCATTACTTCCTTCCTCTAAACAGATCATTCTTTTTCGAATTATACAGGAAGCTATTCAAAATGCCTTAAAACACAGCAATTGTAAGACCATAGATATTTACTTTTACAAAAAGGGAATGGATGCTGAAATTACGGTAGCAGATGATGGCATGGGATTTACCAACAACCCCAATACAGGAATGGGTTTAAAGAACATGCAATACCGTACTAAACTTTTGGGAGGCTCTATCAATCATAGCTCATCCGAAAAAGGAACCAGCATCATTATTGCAATACCCCAAACTTTAGAAAAAGATGAAAACTAAAATAGGCCTGGTTGATGATCACCAGCTTTTCCTGAAATCGCTAAGCCTGATGCTGGAAAGCTTCAAAGTATACGAAGTAATACTGGAGGCAAGCAACGGTAAAGACCTCCAGGAGAAAATAAAAAACAAAAAAGAGTTACCGGAAATTATGCTTATAGATGTGAATATGCCAGTGATGAACGGCATTGAAACAGCTAAATGGATTACCGAGAATTATCCCCAGATCAAACCAGTGGCCTTGTCGATGAACGCAGACGATGATGCTATTATATCTATGTTCAGGGCAGGCTGTTGCGGTTATCTCTTAAAGGATACCCACCCCAACGAGCTTGAAAAAGCACTGGATGAAATTAATAAGAAGGGGTACTATAATGCCGATGCCGGAAATATTAATTTTCGCAGGATACTAATGAAGGCAGATGAAAAAGAAGAACCGCTTTTAAGTCCTAAAGAAGCCATTTTTTTGCAATATGCCTGCAGCGAACTTACTTATAAGCAGATCGCTTCAGAGATGAACCTGAGCGAACGAACCATCGATGGCTACAGGGAGGCGTTATTTAAAAAGTTCAATGTGCAGAGTCGTGTGGGTCTTTGCCTGGAAGCATTAAGAAAAGAACTGGTAAAATTGTAATTATACCTGATAAATATTATACATTTACCGCAACTTAAACCCAACTACATGGCCCAAAACGAAACAATATCTGTAAAACGTATTCCGTTTTATCTTTTTTTAATATTATTAGGCTTTTTATCATTTTATGTTTATGATCGGGTTATCAATAGGGATAACGGCGGAGCAGCCAATCCTATTCCCACTAAAGCAGGTCCTATTACGAAGGAAGTGGCAGACGAATATATTTCCAACTATCTGGCGGCTCAGGACTCATTAGGAGATGCATATAAACTGGTAACCGCTGATGGAAAAACTACCTTACGTGGCTTCTGGATTTCGAGAGAAAGCCTGAAAGGTATGGACGAATCAATAAGAAAGATTGACAAGCTGGCGAATATTGTAGGGTATAGTGTTTATTTTGGAAAAGCTGAACCTTATAGTAAAAACAAGAGCCAGGCGTTAACGCTTATCATTCGGGGAACTGTGCCAGCGAAAGCAGTTTTGGAAACAAAAGGCAGAGCCCTATATGATGGCACGGATAGTGTGATTAGCGACCTGGGAGATTTTTACGATCATACAGACCCCTGTCCAACTCTTTGTGGAGAGCCAAAACCGCGGCCTTGACTTAAATGATGATGAGTACACGTTTTTTAATTTATTTAGTTGTATTATTCATTACTTGGCTTTTTGGACTTATAAATTTTAAAAAGCTAAGTAGTTCATATAAGCTTTTGACCTTTTTCATTCTGGTCACCTTTATCAGCGAATCAGCAACACGTATTTTTATTAAAGAATACCGAAATAGTTGTCCGCCTTACCATATCTACCAGCCACTGAACTATTTTTTCATTACCGCTTTTTACTTAAGTTATTTGAAAAAGTCGGGCAACATTATTTCCTGGTCTTGGGTTGCATTTACTATGTTTTGCATGGCGAATACCATTCTGTTGCAGAATGTATGGACGGTGCCTACCAATGCTATGCTACCGGCGAATATTGTTTATGTGCTTTGCTCTCTACTTTTATTCAAGAGCATGCTGCAACAGACTGAGGACAAGCAACTACTCCGACAAGGGTTATTCTGGTATAATACATCCACACTAATATTGTACACGTTTAATTTTTTCTGCTGGAGCTTTTACAATGTATTATTAAAACTGGAAAATAATTTAATAACATTGATTGACATAACATATTTCCTCAATATGCAATATTATATAGTTACCGGAATCGCTATATATTTAGATAGCAGGCGTAAACAAAATGAATAATAATGTATCCGAAATATACGTTTTCATAATTACCGGAATTCTTCTTTTTGGCATACTGGCGGGATTCATCATATTTTTCGTTGTGGCCTATTATAAAAAGCAACAACAAAATTCGAGGGAAAAGCAACTACTACAGACAAAATTTAACGAAGATCTTCTAACCAGCACTATAGAAATACAGGAAAAGGCTTTTGACGACATTAGCCGGGAACTGCACGATAATGTCGGACAACAATTGTCAGCAGCGGCCATCTATCTCAATCTGCTGATGCAGGAAGATGGCCAGCAACAAAACGGCAAGCTGCAAACCTGCCGGGAAATCATTTCCAATAGCCTCCAGGATATCCGTCATATATCACAGACGCTATTAGGGGACAAAATAAGCCAGGTGGGCTTTATCGCTTCATTACGACTTGAATTGTCGAAAATCAACAAGTTGGGTATATGCCGGGCTACGCTTCATACCATTGAAGAACCTTTGCAGTTAGATCCCCGCAAAGAAATCATTTTATTTCGAATTGTACAGGAAGCCATTAGCAATGCCACTAAACACGCAGCCGGAAGCGAGATTCACATAACTGTAAAAAGGCACGAAGAACAATTAAAAATTACCATTACAGATACCGGTAAGGGATTTGACGTGCACGAAGTTGAAAAATCAGGTATAGGATTGATTAATATGGAAAGCAGGGCAAAAACTATTGGAGCAATATATGAGATTACCAGCCAAATCGGGCAAGGCACACAAATAAATATTACCTTATAGTTTATGTTGAAAACACTTTCGAAGTAAAATAAAAAAGCTGGCCCTATCTTATTCGTTTAGGAAAGTGCGCTCAAAACCCTTTTCATTACCCTTACTGCTTCTTCATTGATACTATAATGATCATTTTCATTATTGCTCTCAAAAGCAGGTGGGAAAAAGGTCATATCGCTTTTCTTTAATTCGCGTAGGGATGTATGAAATTCATGACATTTTGTTTGGGCGGCTAAAGCAAGCAGGTTGTTAGCCCTTACCCCGCTTCCAGGCATCATACTGATGCGACCGTTGGCAACCCTGTTCAATTCGGCTATTAAGCCGGCGCCTTCGGGGGCGGTAAGCTGCTGACCGCTTGTTAAAATCCGTTCGCAGCCAACATTGATCAACTGCTCCAATGCCTCAAATGGCGCCAGGCAACGATCAAAAGCACGATGAAATGTAACACCCAGAGGATACACGGCTTCTACTAATTGCGCCGTTCTCTTTATATCAATGGATGCGTCCCTGTTTAAGAAACCGATCACCACGCCATCACATCCCAGATCTTTACACTGCAGGGCATCATACCTCATGCACTCAAACTCTTCTTCGGTATAAAAGAAATCTCCACCTCTCACCCGTATGATGGGGTAGAGCTTCACATCAAAACTCTCCCGGCATTTTTTAATGACCCCGTAAGATTGAGTGGTACCACCTTCACCCAGGTTAGCACAAAGCTCTATGCGGTCAGCACCGCCGGCAACCGCGCTCCTGGTAGATTCAAAATCTGATGTGGCAATTTCCAAAATATATTTCCGACTCACCTGTTTAATATTTAATCATCGTTATTTTCTTACTGAACATTGCAATGACAAGCAGCACCGTTTGCAAATATGGGACTTGACAGCAATCCCCCAACTTACTACACCCTACTAGCCACCAGCTCATAACTACTTAAACCAACTATTTGCTTCCACGAGCTTCTCCACCGTATTTGTTTTCAATGCATAACTAAAACCCTTATGTATGGCAAAAGCACCTACTACACCATGCTTATTGATGGCCAGAAATGCCACCTGTATCTTACTTACATCAGGACCTTTTATTTTGACGATTCGTTCAATGACCTTCTGGCAGGCCATTTCCGGGCCGTATCCCTGGCGCATCATTTCTACTACGCTATGCGATCCTGCTACCCGTATCACATCCTCCCCCTGGCCCGTAGCCGTACAAGCCCCCACTTCTCCATCTACATAAAGCCCCGCGCCAATGATCGGCGAATCGCCCAGGCGGCCGCGCATCTTAAAGCCCATCCCGCTTGTAGTACAACTGCCTCCAAGGTTTCCATTAGCATCCAGCGCCACCATTCCAATCGTGTCGTGATTCCATTCGCCGTTGATCTGCGAAGGTGCAAAGGGACCATGGTCTTTGTTTTCCTTGTTTTCCCTGTTGATCTGTGGTTCGTATCTGGCATTTTTCAGCCATTCCTGATAAGCCTTTTTGGCGTCAGGTGAAAGCGCTGCCGGCTCCAGCGGAAACCCTTCGGCTAATGCAAATTGCTGTGCGCCACTTCCTACCAGCATTACATGAGGCGTTTTTTCCATTACACGCCTGGCTACAGCAATAGGATGTTTAATTCTTTCCAGGAAAGCCACACTACCGCAATTAAAGCGATGGTCCATAATACAGGCATCCAAGGTCACAAAGCCGTCTCTATCCGGATTAGCTCCCAGGCCCACACAACAATTAATCTCATTTTCAGTAACCATCACGCCCTTCTCCACTGCATCAAGAGCCGTACCACCCTTACCCAAAACCTCCCAGGCTCCTTTATTAGCCCTAAGGCCCGCGTCCCAGGTAGAGATCACTACAGGACCGCTCACCTTGTTTACCTGCTGTGCATGTGCCCTCTTTCCTCCTACCGATGCCGCCGCACCGGCCAAAGCCCCTAACTGTAAAAAACGCTTACGATTCATCATAGCAAATTTTAAAATCGAAAATAAGAATTAATGACCCTAAAATAGCCCTATCCTTTGATGATAACTTTTTAAATTATTTGCATCTCTTAGGCACAGGCTATCGTTTCCTAAAAATATGTATCGCTGTTTACCAGCTCAGGTATGACAACAATTGCTTTACTTCGCTGTTATTTTTTTAACTTTGATTTTAATGAACATCGAAATAATATCCGGCAGTCCCCGGCAACAGAGCTTAACCGTAAGAGCAGCATATGCGGTGCAAAAATGGTTTCAAAAAAATACCCAACATAATGTAGGCATTATCGATTGCCGTGAACACCAGTTACCATGGGTAGAAAAAGTGTTCAATTCTATTGACAACACGCCTGACCCATGGAAACCCCTGTTTGAGCGCATATTTAAAGCGGATGCTTTCATTTTCGTTACTCCCGAATACAATGGCAGCTACTCTCCCTCTCTAAAAAACATGGTAGATCATTTTCCAAAACAGCTGCACAAAACATTGGGCGTTGTTACCGCTTCCAACGGAGGGTTTGGAGGAATGAGAGCAGCACAACAATTAATTTTGCTCGGCGCAGGACTGTTTACCGTGGTTTGTCCCCAGTTACTGGTTATACCCGCTATAGATAAAAAAATTGACGAAAACGGCGACCTGATTGATCTTGCCTTTGAAAAAAGTATCCACAATTTCGCATCTGAATATCTTTGGCTGGCGGAAAAGATCGCCTCTTAAATAAATTACTTAGAAAATGGATAACTCCCGGAATTACCGGGAGCATCCTTCTAACTATCTCTATATTTTAAAAGCATTTATGAAATCAACAATAGCAGAAATACGCGAGCGCTTCGACAATGACGTAGAAAGATTTGCCAACCTGGAAACCGGCCAGCAATCTACCATCGACGCCACTATTTCGCTGGAGCTGATTACCGAAGCTGCTAAAAACATTGTGCCGCAGGCAACGCATTTACTGGACATAGGCTGCGGCGCAGGTAACTATTCTTTGAAAATGCTTTCCAAACTACCAGGCCTTCATTGTACATTGGTTGACCTGAGCCAGCCTATGCTCAACAAAGCTTTCGAAAGAGTATCCATACAAACTAGCGGCGGCGTGGAAACCCACCAGGGAGATATCCGTGAACTTCCCCTGCCTCAAAATGGCTTTGATATCATTTTAGCAGGCGCTGTATTACACCACCTGCGGGATGATAAAGACTGGGAAACCACTTTTACCAAATTGTATCATTTACTCAAACCCGGTGGTTGTTTGATGATCAGCGACCTTGTTACCCAGGATGATCAAAGACTGGATGACTATATCTGGAACCAATATGGCAACTACCTGGAAAGCCTGGGCGGAAAAGAATACCGTCAGAAGGTATTGGATTATATTGCTAAAGAAGATTCACCACGTTCGGTAACCTATCAGCTAAGCCTGATGAAAAAAGTAGGCTTTAGCACAACGGAAATATTGCACAAGAAACTTTGTTTCGCTGCTTTTGGGGGGATTAAATAGATACGATGTACGGTGTACGTGACACATTGACTATTAAACATTTCTAATCAGCCAGCTCGTATCAAACAAGTATCATGCAACCAGCATCCCTTCTCCCTATTCCCTACTAATCTTTTCTGTTTCACACAGAGGAACAGAGACTAACGCATATTGTACGATATACGGTGTACGGTGTACGTGACACATTGACCGTTAAACATTTCTAAACACCCAGCTCGTATCAAACATCAAGTATCCAGCAACCAGCATCCCTTCTACCTCTTCCCCACGAGCTTGTCTTCCTCATCCATAAAAATTCCCAGGTTCTTCCTTGCCCTGTTCTGCACCTTCCGTTTCATA
>JBCNOR010000271.1:0-6822 GCA_039593785.1 Niabella sp.
GATAATGCTACTTTAGCAAGGTTAGGCGTTCCGGCGCATACCATCTCCACTTCTAAAATGGATAGTGAACCCAACTATCACAAAGCGAGCGACGAAGTAAAAACGCTTGACCTCGTTAACATGACCGAAATCATTAAGTCGATAGGCATCAGTGCACAAACGATCATTTCTGGGAAAGACACGCCAACAAGGGTAGATACCAGTGAATTGAAATAAATATACTGATGATAAATAATAGTAAATAGCCGGTAGTAGATTTCTGCCGGCTTTTTTTATTCATTGAATTGCTGTGTTAAAAAACGAACGATAATCCGAGATTGCTTTTTTTACCGGTTATATACCCCTGATCTGCTGTACTTCTTATTTGTAATAATTCGTCTTTCATCCGTGAAATAGCAGTCTCTGCAAAAAAAGCTGATATAATATCTAAATCCTGATGCCTGTGCGACATTTTTAAGGCATCAATATAGGCTTCTCTTTTTTCAGCTGTGATAATTACAATCGGATGATTGAACTTGATCAATATAAAATTGGAAAAAAGCCTGCCTAAACGCCCGTTTCCATCCGGAAACGGATGTAGATAAATAAAATATTTATGAAATTTAGCGGCTATTTCAATAGGGTGCACCTTCTTTTCTGTAATAGCTTTTTGCGTTTGTTCCAACAATGCCTGAACGCTGGCAATGCTGATCTCATGATCGGGGAATACAGTATCACCCGCTGCCATTTGCGTATCAGTGTAAGCGCCCGGCGCATACCCTTTCGTATATTGAATTGTATTTTGCGTAAGAATTTTATGGGTTTCTATTAAAAGAGATTCTGACAGGGGCAATTTGGGTTGCGACAGAAGAAATTCATAGGCTTTAAAATGATTTAAAATTTCAAAAGCTTCTAACATCGTTTTGTCATGCAACTTCAGTTTCAGACCATGCTCCTTTAACTCCCGTGTATCATTAACCGAGAAGCTATTTCCCTCTATTGCACAAGAGTGCGCAGCAAAAAGCACCTCATTATACTCAAACAAATTCTGTTTAGAAAACCTGTTTTCGACAACAGGAATATATTCATTCAGTATATTATCGTATTCCTGCAATAGCTTTTGTATGGAAAAGTTTGCGTCCATGATATAAATGTAACACGGTTATCCCATTTGTTAGCAGGTGGCTGACTTTCACGAGCTCTGGCTATTTCTTCAGCGCCTCTCTTACTTTGGGTGCAATTTGGGTTCCAAATACTTCAATAGACTTCATCATACGGTCGTGGGACGGCGCTCCAACGTCCATATGGGCTGAAAAGCGTGTTAGCCCGAACAAATCGTGCAGCTCCAGTATCTTGTCTACCGATTCATTTACATCACCAATAATAAGATGCCCGCCTTTAGCTCTGCCACGGTCAAATTGAGCGCGTTGATAAGGAGGCCAGCTTCGCGAACGACCGATCCGGTTCATTTGAGCGGCATAGATCGGGTAGTAATACTCTCCTATTTCCTTGCTATCGGCCCCGAAAAATGCGTGAACATGCACTCCCACTTCAAACTGGTCCATGTTATGGCCTGATTGCTGGTAGATATTTTTGTTGTATTCGAATAAAGGTTTAAACTGCACCGGGCTTCCTCCAATAATCGCAAATGTTACGGGTAAACCCAGGGTAGCAGCGCGTACTACCGATTCGGGTGTGCCGCCAACCGCCACCCATATTTTCAACCGGTTGTTCACCGCGCGTGGTAAAATGGTTTGTTCTTTTAATTCGGGACGAAATCTACCTTTCCAGGAAATAGGATCCTGCTGGTTGATCTGCAACAACAATCTTAACTTTTCATCAAACAGAGCATCATAATCCTCCAAATCCTGCCCATAAAGCGGGAACGACTCAATAAAACTGCCGCGGCCTGCCATTAGCTCGGCGCGACCGTTGGATAAAAGATCAACGGTGGCAAAACTCTGGTATAGTTTTACCGGGTCGGAAGAACTTAAAACTGAAACCGCGCTACCCAGTTTAATATTTTTAGTAACTGTAGAAGCAGCAGCCAATATGATTTCAGGCGCAGAAACCGCATAATCAGGTCGATGATGCTCACCGATCCCGTAAAAGTCCAGCCCTACCTGGTCCATCAGCTTTACCTCCTCTATAATTTCCTGTAAACGCTGTTGTGCAGGCTGTGGCTTTCCGTTGGCATCTATATGCAGATCGCCAAACATTCCTATACCCAATTCCATAATTATGAATCTCCTTTATTTTAGATGATTAACAGGAAAATAAAAGAATTGTTCCAGGTTGCCAACTGGCCTACCCCAGGCACAAAACTACAATGCCTGGCGGGTTTCAGGTAAGACCTAAACCGTTTCTGCGATAAAATTCAGGTAATTACAGGTTGAGTTGGATAGAAGCGCCATGTATAGCCTGGCTCATCTCAGCAATTAGCGTAGGGTCTTTCTCGATCGCATTTCCTATAACAACTACATCTGCTCCTGCTTTACAATTCAGATAAGCTTTTTCAGGATCGGTGATGCCGCCACCGATGATCAGCGGCGCTTCTACATTTTGTGCTACAGACTGTATCATGCTTTCGCTGATAGGCATTTTTGCTCCGCTCCCGGCATCCATGTAAATCAGCTTCATACCCAGCATTTCGCCGGCCATTGCTGTACACATTGCTATTTCATTTTTATCAGATGGTATCGGCGCTGCATTACTAATGTAGGAAACAGTGGTTGGCGCTCCGCCATCTACCACAATATACCCTGTAGGCATTATTTCTAATCCGCTCTTTTTTACAAAAGGGGCAGACACTACGTGTTGACCAATTAGTAATTCGGGGTTTCTGCCTGAAATAAGGGACAGGTATAAAAGTGCATCTGCATATTTGCTTACCTGCGATGGGCTTCCGGGAAATAAAATAACCGGGATATCGCAACTGGCTTTTATTTGCTGAATAACTTCATCTAAATGATTGGAAATAACCAAACTACCGCCAACAAAAAAGTAATCGACCCTTGTTTTGAGCGATAATTCAATGAGTTTTTCGAGAGAAGATGCTGTTACCCCGTCCGGATCTATCAACACAACAAATGACTTCTGCGCATTCTTCTTCTTTTCCAACAGGGAGTTATAAATGTTCATCTTCATTAGATCAAGGCAGGTTTATGCAAAAATGCAAAAACTTTTTTAAAAAACCGTATTTATTGGTAAATGATACGCAACCTCCGCACCCACCTAAATTTATCCGCCGAAGCCGGCTGGTTATTAAATAGTGGTGAATTGTAAGGATTATTTCCACAGGAACCGAAAGATAATTTGAACGAATGTTATTATCTTTCTCAAAAATATTATGCGGGTCCGTCTATTATTGTTATTGATAACGGCAGGTTATTCCATCCAGGCACAGGTAACTGCATTCCAATATTCGAGCATAAAGAAAAGTACCGGTAAAAACGGGGCGGTGGTTTCGGCACACCCGCTTGCCAGTCAGGCAGGCTTATTAATGTTAAAAAAAGGAGGCAATGCTTTTGACGCGGCTATCGCTACCCAGTGGGCGCTGGCAGTTGTGTACCCGGGCGCCGGTAATATAGGCGGGGGAGGTTTTATGGTTGCTACATTAAAAAACAGGAAACCTGTTGCACTGGACTACCGCGAAACGGCCCCTGCGGGAGCTTCAAAAGACATGTATTTAGATGCTGAAGGAAACGCCGTTAGTGAAAAAAGTATTTACGGGCATTTATCAGCCGGTGTGCCCGGTACGGTTGCAGGGCTTTTTGCGTCGCACCAGTTTGCTAAATTGCCGATGCAGGTATTGATACAACCGGCCATAGACCTGGCGGAAAAGGGCTTTGTTATTACCGAAGGTGAAGCCAGGGCTCTCAATAGCTCAAGGGATGCCTTTGAAAAATATAATACTCAAACACCTGTTTTTGTTAAGGCCGGCGGCTGGAAAAAAGGAGATACATTAGTACAGGCAGACCTGGCCAATACCCTGAAACGTATAAAAAATAACGGGCAGAAAGGGTTTTATGAGGGTGCAACAGCCCAATTGATAGTTGACGAAATGAAACGAGGTAAAGGATTGATCAGCCTGGAAGATTTAAAAAATTACAAGGCCAAATTCAGGGAGGCGCAACTTTGCAATTACCGGGGTTATAGTATTATAGGCATGCCTATGCCCAGCAGCGGCGGATTGTTACTTACCCAAATGTTGAAAATGACAGAGCCTTACCCTATTGGAAAAATGGGTTTTCAAACCGCAGCTTCCGTTCAATTGATGGTAGAAGTTGAGCGCAGGGCTTATGCAGACAGGGCGAAATACATGGGAGACGCAGACTTTTATAAAGTACCTGTGGCCGAGTTATCTGATGGGGCTTATCTTAAAAACCGGATGAAAGATTATCAACCGGGAAAGGCAGGCAATAGCCAAACAACTGTGGAGGGTGTGGTGCCCGGTTATGAAAGTGAAGAGACCACCCATTTAAGTGTAATAGACAACCAGGGCAATGCAGTATCAGTAACCACCACGCTTAATAATAACTATGGTAGTAAAACCGTAGTAGCAGGGGCAGGTTTTTTGCTGAATGATGAAATGGACGACTTTAGCGCGAAACCCGGATCACCTAATCTTTTTGGAGCTGTTGGAGGTAAAGCCAATGCTATCGAGCCTGGTAAAAGAATGCTGAGCTCAATGGCGCCGACTATTGTACTGAAAAACAACAAACCTTTCCTGGTGGTGGGTACGCCGGGAGGAACCACCATTCCCACATCCGTTTTTCAAACCATTGTAAATATTATCGACTTTAAAATGTCAACCGATGATGCGGTTAATCAACCTAAATTTCATCATCAATGGTTGCCGGATGAAGTTTTTGTTGAAAAAAAATTCTCGCCCCAAACCTGGCAGCAACTCCAAAAAATGGGCTACAAGATAACAGATAGAGGCCAAATAGGACGTACTGAAGTAATACAGGTATTAACAAACGGGCGATTTGAAGCAGTGGCCGATCACAGGGGCGATGACAGCGCCGCTACCTGGTAAATGGTCTGTTAGTCTTTTAGTTAAAATACAAAACATGAAAGCGTTAAGTTCTATCGGCCTGCTATTTCTATCCAATGTGTTTATGACATTTGCATGGTACGGGCACCTTAAATTTTTTGGAAAGGCAAGCAACCATGCCAATACCTCGCTATGGATTATTATACTCATAAGCTGGGGTATTGCATTTTTTGAATATTGCCTGCAGGTACCTGCCAACCGGCTGGGCTCATCCGAAACCGGTGGTCCTTTTTCATTGGTTCAGTTAAAAGTGTTGCAGGAAGTGATCACACTGGTAGTGTTTGTTATTTTCTCCAAACTCATGTTTGATAATTTCCAGCTCTCCATAAATCATTTAATTGGCTTTGTGTTGCTGATAGCAGCCGTATACTTCATCTTTAAAGGATAATTTGCTATTTTCTCTTTGTCTCTATTTTTAAGGGCGCAATCAAAGCGCCAAAGCTTCCTTTTAAATCAGTTCCCTGAACAATGATCAGGTAACTACCCTTACTTTCTGAAGTATAAAAAGACAGCTTTGCCTCCCCGTTTTTGTAGGTAATAATATCTGAATTCCAGTAGATGGTTTGCCTGAGATCGGGGAAGATGGTTTCCTGGTCCGGCGAGGTATATTTGGGACTATAAAACCGGCGTCCCACAAAAGGAGCATTGGGTTTTAATAAATACATACCCGGCATTTTTTTCAGGAACGGGCCTACTCCGCCGTGAGTTGTAATTTCAACATAAATAGGCGGATTGATAAAATCCACTTTTCCCTCGTTGTACCTCACCTGGTATTGCGCGGTGTACCGGGCACTTCTCATTACTTCTATCCCTTTCACATCTTCTGCCGAATAATATTGCAGAACATCAATAGGATTCATTTCAAAAAACTTCAGATCCATCCCGTCTATTACAATTTCAATCCTGCTTCTGCCTATAGCAAAGGGCATCCCTCTCATACGCGGGAAACCCGGAATTTGCTTACTTAATACCGTCAGTAAATCATCTTTGGGTGTTTGTTCCAATACCGACTGCGTTATAGTTTGATCAGCCCCTCCATCCTCGTTCAGGTTTTTTGAACCAGGTACACGGGCTTTCGCAGTCACAATAACTTCCTCAAGATAACGGCCATCTCTTCTCAATTGCTCCATTACGGCAGACCGCCTGTCAATTGCTCTTTTGGCCGCCGTATCAAATAGGATGCTTCCCTGATCGAATATCACTTCAGGTACGGGTATTCCCGGGTATTCTTTATTAAATACCTCCACGCCTATTCCAAACGATTTATCCCTTTTATTCACAGCCCTTATAAGTGTACTTACACTATCGGTAATGAACAACGGAAAACTCCTGAAATGAAACCGGCCTTCATTATCAGTAAGCGTATCTTTAAAAAAGATACCATTACGACCGTCGCGACCAAATAAGGTGACATTGGTATTGGCAGAGGGCTTGTTTAAAATATTAGTAACTTTACCTTTTATGGCAAACTCTTTTTCATAACCATATTTTCCCGCAGATTTCCCAAAATCATATTTTACCCAGCCCTGTGTAAGCATTAATGCATCGGTTGCTTTGCTCCGCGGATTCTTAATAAAATAATAAGGGGTTTCAACCGATCCTTTCAAATCGGCGCTTAAAGTCATATAGCTTACAATATTCTCAGCGTCCATACTAAACCATAGCTGGCTTGTATCCAACACAGCCAGGGAAAAGCTTCCTAACACGGGCTCACCTGCATCATTCTTAACCTTCAGGGTCAGCGCAACGCTGTCCTTAGGCATATAAATATCCTTTGCCGTAGT
>JBCNOR010000272.1:0-6819 GCA_039593785.1 Niabella sp.
AAAAATTGCATAGCTACACCAAAACATCATTATGCCAGAAGGTCCATCCATCCTGCTTCTAAAAAATCAACTACAACCTTTTGTTGGTAAAACTGTAAAGCAGGCAGGAGGTTATGGTCCGATGCCTACCGATTGGATCAATGGCCGAAAGCTCAAAGAGGTACAAAGTCATGGTAAGCACCTGTATTTTATTTTTACAAATGGAGTGGTTCAGCTTCACCTGGGACTTTTTGGCGATCTGTTGATCAACGAACGCAAAAAGGTAAACCGGAAATTTTTCCTGGAATTTGCCAATGGTGAGGTTAACGGCTATGTGGTGAGTGTCAAAAAAATAGAAACTGAAGCAGATCTTTTTGATCCGCGCACCGATATTTTGAGTAGTGGTTTTGATGCGGCCTATGTTAAATCCCTGATCGGTAAAAAACCGGAAAAAGATATAGCCACGTTATTAATGGACCAACAGATCTTTTCAGGCGCAGGTAATAAGATAAGGGTGGAAGCTTTGTACCGGGCAGGCATACATCCATTAAGCAAAGCCGGCAAAATTCCTCCAAAGGCCCTGAGCAAATTAATAACAGCAGTGCGTAGCTATGGCAAAACCTTCTACAAAAACCTGGAGAAAACCGGGACTAACAAAGACTTTAAGGCCTATCAACAGGAGCATGATCCGCAAGGCAACGAGATTACCATGAAATATTTATCCAAAGAAAAACGGAAAGTTTATTTTAGTGAGCGAAAACAAAAATTGTACACCTGATTGAATGCTTATTGTTTAGTATCTTAATACTATGTCTCTTTTCAGAATGATACCCGACAAACACGATGTGTTACAGGACCAGAATGCGCCGGAGGAGAAAAACACCTTCAGGCACTGGCTCTATGTAACTATTTTCCAGAGTAGCACGCCTGCAGGTAAAACATTTGATATTGGACTGTTTATTTTAATATTAGCCAATATTATACTGCTTATCCTGGAAAGTGTAGAGTCCATTGCCATTGCCTATGACAAGATCTTTAATATACTCGACTACTTTTTTATGGTAGTGTTTAGTATTGAATACCTGCTCAGGCTGTATTGTGTGAGGGAGGCGAAACGCTATGCCAAAAGTTTTTACGGAGTTGTAGACCTGCTGGCGATCCTGCCATCTTATCTCGAATTTATCTTGCCTAATTGGCATATGCTGATGATTATCCGCTCTTTCCGTTTGCTGAGGGTTTTCAGGATTTTCCGCATGGTACGGTTCCTGGATGAAAGCCGGTATATGATGTTTGCCCTGATCAGGAGCTTCAGTAAGATCATGGTCTTCCTGTTTTTTATTGTTTTGCTAACTGTTTTCCTCGGGTCGGTAATGTATGTATTGGAATATGAGCACAATCCCGGTTTTCATAGCATTCCGCAAAGTATTTACTGGGCTATTGTAACCATCACTACTGTGGGCTATGGAGATGTAGCGCCCATAACAGCCGTGGGGAAGATTATTGCTTCGTTTATAATGATACTGGGTTACGCCATTATTGCAGTTCCTACGGGTATCATGTCCGCATCGCTGGTTTCACAGTACCGGGATATGGATAATGACGACAGGGTATGCAGCAACTGCCAAAACCGGAATCATGCCGCCGACGCCCGGTTTTGTAAGAAATGTGGCGCCGAACTTTCCCCTTCTGAAAGCTGATACTGTGTATTGAAGAAAGTAATCTTTAACACTTCCGAAACATTTCGTATATAAGATTTTATTTTATCTTTGAAGTACGAAGATTAACGTAGATGATCTTTGTAACTTTAAAAAGAAAAAAGATATAAGCATGAAAAAGGTTTTATTAGTTGCTGCAGTGGCTTTACCGGGCATATTGTTAGCTCAAAAAGATAATGGTGAATCCAAAGAGCAGGAGCGCATTATCATTACTAAAAAGGGCAGCACCGATGAAAAGCTAAATATTGTGGTTGATGGAGAAAATGTTACCGTTAATGGAAAGCCGGTAGATAAAAATGATAAAGGTGATATTACGGTAAAGCGGTTAAAAATTAAAGATGCCAACACTTTCAGCTGGTCGCCCGAGATAGGGTTTGGAGACGAAACCGGGGATATGAATCGCCAGATCCGGGTTTTTCGCGCGCCTAATAAAGCTATGTTAGGCGTTACTACTGAAAAAACCGAAGAAGGGGTAAAAGTAACGAGTGTAAATGATGAAACCGGTGCAAAAAAAGCAGGTTTACAGGAGGGCGACATCATTACAAAAGTGGATGATAAGGTAATAGAAGCGCCCGATCAGCTATCAGAAAGCCTGAAAGATAAAAAACCTGGTGATAAGGTTACTATTCATTACAAAAGAGACGGAAAACCAGCTACAGCAATAGCGGAGCTAACTAAATGGAATGCTCCACAGGTAATGGCTTTCAGTGGAAATGGTGCGAATTTTTCAGCTCCCGACATTAATTTTGATGAATTGATGGCGCGTATCCCCAGGAGCGATGACAATGGAAGCTGGAACAACCGGAATGGCAATTTTCGCATTTATGGCGCCCCGGCTTTTGGTATCAATGCTGGCGGCCCCAGGCTCGGTGTCAAAATACAGGATGTTGAAAAAGGAACCGGTGTAAAAATTATTGAGCTGGAAAAAGGATCTGACGCGGATAAAGCCGGTTTAAAAGAGGGAGATGTGATCAGGGAAGCTAATGGGGTTGATGTGGATGAAACGGATGACCTGTTGGCCCAAACCCGGAAAAGCAAGGCGGGGTCTACATTAAAATTAAAGGTAGACCGTAGCGGCAAATCGCAGCAAATAGATGTTGTTTTTAGCAAAAAGCTTAAAACAGCTGATCTCTAAGCAGAACAAAAGGAGTTTTCTGATTGTTGTTTAAATATAGTTTTTGAAAGCAGAGTGCCTGAATTTTTCAGGCATTTTTAAAAAAGTTTGTGATTTAGGGTTTCGAAAGCCGGTAGTAAGATATACTGCCGGCTTTTTCTTATTTGCGGGGTTAAGAGCCCTTTTTCAAATTTCAAACCCCAAATAAGAAATCCGTCTTATTTTTACAGCCTTCCATGAGTACAGTGAACGAACAATACGAAATAGTGATAGGGCTTGAAGTACATGCCCAATTGCTGACGCAAAGCAAGTTGTTTTGCGGGGACAGCATTGCGTTTGGGGCAGAACCCAACACGCATGTAAGTCCCATTACCCTGGCGCATCCGGGTACTTTACCCAAAATGAACCGCCAGGCTATTGGCCATGCTATTAAAATGGGCCTGGCCTGCAATTGCCAAATAGAAAAGAAAAATTATTTCGCGCGGAAAAATTATTTCTACCCCGATTTACCCAAGGGCTACCAGATATCCCAGCACACTACACCCATTTGTAAAGAAGGGTTTGTGCCTATTAAAACGGAAGCCGGTGAAAAAAATATCCGGTTGAATCGTATTCATATGGAGGAAGACGCGGGTAAAAGCCTGCATGATGTAAACGAACATAATACCGCTGTAGATTATAACAGGGCGGGCACCCCTTTAATAGAAATCGTGACTGAACCTGATTTGCGCAGCAGCGATGAAGCCTTTGCTTATGTAAGCGAGCTAAGGAAGCTGGTGCGTTACCTGGGTGTTTGCGATGGCAATATGGAAGAGGGCAGCATGCGCTGCGACGCGAATGTTTCTGTCAGGAAGAAAGGGGACAAGCAGCTGGGAACCAAAGTAGAGGTAAAAAACCTCAACTCCATCAGGAACGTAAAACGGGCGATTGATTTTGAAGCACAACGCCTGATCAACATGCTGGAAGCCGGTGAAACCATTAAGCAGCAAACAAGAAGTTTTGACGCTAACAATGGTACCACTTTCGCTATCAGGGATAAGGAGGATGCAGAAGATTATCGTTATTTTCCTGATCCGGACCTGACTCCTTTTGATCTGAAGGACGATTTTATTAATGAGATCAGGGCGTCTATTCCCGCTTTACCGGCCGAGCGTGTAGCCATTTACTGTTCGAAGTACCAATTGCCCGAATATGATGCATTAGTGCTTACCGAGGAAAAGGAAACTGCTGACTATTTTGAGGCAGCCATTCAGCACACAAAAAATTATAAGGCAGTGGCTAACTGGTTATTAGGACCGGTAAAAAGCTGGATGAACGATCACTCCAAGTTGATCAGCGATTTTGAGTTGAAGCCTGAGCAGATTGCAGCCCTGGTTCAATGTGTAGATGATGGAAAGCTAAGCTTTTCAACCGCCTCCACCAAGCTGTTCCCGTTATTATTGCAAAACCCAGATGCAGCGCCTGCTACACTTGCCGAGCAAAATAACCTGATCCAGCAGTCGGATTCTTCTGAGCTGGAACCCGTAATTGATGCCGTTTTAGAACAGTTGGCAGACAAGGTGGTTGCTTATAAAAAAGGTAAAAAAGGATTGCTCGCCTTATTTGTAGGAGAAGTAATGAAGCGCACAAAAGGGAAGGCTGACCCCAAAAAGACTAATGAAATTATTTTAGAAAAATTAAAGTAGCATACAGTTTCTGGTCGCTGGTTCATCCGATTTGATGAACAATGAGCCATCAACTTTCAAATAACATGAAAAAAATACTTTTTGTAGCATCCGTACTTCTTGCGCTCGTTGCCTGTAAGGATGAGAAGAAAAACAGTTTTACCGTTTCGGGTAAAATTACCAATGGTAACGGTAAGATGGTTTACCTCGAAGAAATGGCAATTGGTACAGGGAGACCGGTTATTGTGGATTCTGCCGTGCTGAATAGTGACGGCACGTTTAAGATCGAAACAGAAACCGGTGAATCGACTATCTATAATCTGCGACTCGACCAGGGTATGTACCCCGTAGCATCGGTTATTAATGATCAGCCGTCGGTAGAATTGGACGTGGTGATGAACAAGGAAAACAACCAGTTCTCTGAAAAATACGAGGTGAAAGGTTCGCCTGCCAGCGAAAAAATGAAAACCTTCATGTTTGCTTTTAACCAAAAGCTGCAAAACGTGTACGCCCAGGTCACTAAAATCGACAGTCTGCATCAGTTGAACAAACCAGATAGCGTGATTGCTCCCTTCCTACAGGCAAGGGCCGAAGCCACGTCCTACCTAAGAGATCTTACACTGAGCGAGATTAAAAAGTCGGATAATGCTGCATTAACGCTTTTTGTTTTGGGATATTATCAGGAATCAGCGAGTAACCCGGCAGTAGGCTTGGAACCTTTAAGTAACGAGGAGGTGATGGGAACTATAGATGATGTTGTAAAGAAAAACCCCTCACATTCGGCGCTTGCAGCCTTGCAAAAAAACCTGAAGACGCAAATGGATAATGCAGGTAAGGGTAATTTAGTGGGTAAGCCCGCCCCTGAGTTTACCATGCCGGATGTAAATGGCCGACCTGTAGCATTGAGTTCCTTCAAAGGAAAATATGTGTTGGTTGACTTCTGGGCCAGCTGGTGTAAACCTTGCCGCATGGAGAACCCTAATGTAGTAGCGGCTTACCATAAGTTTAAGGACAAGAATTTTACTGTTTTAGGTGTTTCGCTGGATCAGTCAAAAGAGCCCTGGTTACAAGCCATTAAAACCGATAAGCTGGATTGGCCTCAACTGAGTGATCTGAAATTCTGGGGATCTCCGGTAGTTGCGCTATATGGATTTGAAGGGATTCCTTTTAATGTATTGCTCGATCCGGAGGGAAAGATCATAGCCCAGGGATTAAGAGGCGCGGACCTGGAAGCTAAACTGGCTGAGCTGCTGAAATAATATTGGCCTGGATATCATACTGATAACCAAAGTATATGGATTTATAATTCCTTATACTTTGGTTTT
The DNA here is from genome assembly GCA_039593785.1 of Niabella sp. Lineage (GTDB taxonomy): Bacteria > Bacteroidota > Bacteroidia > Chitinophagales > Chitinophagaceae > Niabella. The sequence goes on from JBCNOR010000272.1 coordinate 5,798, forward strand.
TTTATTTATAAGATAGGCGCTGAGTGCTTAAAACGGTAAAGCGCAATGTAAGGATCCTAAATATTCATCGACTTAAGGTATATTAATGCATCATTAAGAACTATTCTCGTAAATTTGCGTTTCTTTTCCAGTATATGAGTGATGCAATTAAACACGAATGCGGCTTAGCCTTTATCAGGCTGCGCAAAAGTTTCTCCCATTATTTAAAAGAGTATGGAACCGTAATGTGGGGGCTGAACAAGCTGTACCTGCTTATGGAAAAACAGCATAACCGCGGACAAGACGGGGCGGGCATTGCGGCGATTAAGCTGAATGTAGAGCCTGGTCATCCTTTTATGCACCGTATCAGAAGCGCACAGCCGCAGGCTATTGGCGCTTTATTCCAGAACATTGCGGAAGAAGTAAACGAACTCACGAAGTATAACCCGGAGATTGTTAACCATCCCGGCTTAATGAAAGGGCATGTGAAATTCTTAGGCGAATTATTGCTGGGCCATTTACGTTATGGAACCCAGGGTAAAAATAATGCAGAGTTTTGCCATCCTTTTCTAAAAAGACACACGATAACTACCCGTAACCTCGCGTTAGCGGGTAATTTTAATTTGGTGAATACCGAAGAGCTTTTTAACAAGCTGGGTATTGAACCCGGGCCCTTTCAAAAACAAAGCGACCTGGCTGCCATGATGGAAATGGTGCACAAGCACCTGGTAGATGCTGATGAAGCTTCTCCCGCAAAGCCGGATATTAAAAATGTGTTGAAAGAAGTAATACCCCAGTTTGATGGTGGCTTTACCGTAGGCGGTGTAACCGGCGATGGTGTCGGGTTTGTTTTCCGGGATCCGCATGGTATCAGGCCTTGTTATTATTATATTGACGATGACGTAATTGTAGCTGCTTCAGAGCGCGCTGCGATTCGTACTACCTTCAATGTAGGAGAGAACGAGGTAAAAGAGCTCATGCCGGGTAATGCTTTGATCGTTCACGAGGATGGCAGCTTTGATCAGACCTCGAATCCATCGAGA
>JBCNOR010000273.1:0-6797 GCA_039593785.1 Niabella sp.
CCGACCACGGCGTGCTGGACTACATGGTGATCACCAACACCAAGTTCTGGAACGGCCTGCCGGAAGACGTGCGCGGCGTGCTGGCCAAGACCATGGACGAGGTCACCGTGGAGGTGAACACCTTTGAAAACCCAGGTGGTTATAATGTTTTACATAATTAGGTTCGCCTGTAAATATTTCCATCAGGAAATTATCGTTTCTGAAAGGCGATTCCATATCCAGGTCTATGATAGAATCTACACCGGTTATTTCAACTAATTGTTTATTATTTCTGGATGCATTGTATTGGGCCAAGGTAAGATCCTGTGAGCCGCCTATAACAATAACTGTTTTGTGAAGCAATTGCAATTCTTCAATTACGGTTTGCAGTGCAGCCAATGTATCATTATAAGTAGCGCCATGCTTGATATTACCGATGTCGGCAATTTTTATATTTTCATGCCAGTAAAAAAGATTGTATAGATTTTTTCTTACCAGCTCGGGAGCGTTGCTGGCCGGGCCCAGGTAGCCACGGCCTCTTTGTTCTCCACATCCTACCAGAATAATATCAGCATAATCTACATCAGGAAAGGTTTCCGTATAAATGTCGATGGTGTTACCCAATTGACCAGGTTTGTAAGAATCGTCACCAATAATATCAGTGATATTTATTTCGCTTAAAAAATCAATTATAGACATGGACGCAATATAGTTTATTTTAATAGTGCTTCATGAAGCAGGTAATTAAAAGGAAATGCAAAAGAATAATTACTTTACTTTGCAGGCATACTAAACATTGTACATGATGAAACTTCTTGAGAATAAAGTTGCGATTGTAACCGGGGCAGCCAGAGGAATTGGCGAAGCTATAGCTATTAAGTTTGCAGAACATGGTGCTCATGTAGCATTTACTTATGTAAGTGATGGCAGCGCGGAAAAAGCAAAGGCGCTTGAAGAGAAGTTAACTGCATTAGGTGTAAAAGCTAAGGCCTATAAAAGTAATGCGGGTGATTTTGAGCAGTGCGAGGTTTTTGTAAATGATGTTTTGAAGGAGTTTGGTGCCATTGATATATGCGTGAATAATGCCGGTATTTCCAAAGATAACCTGCTGCTTCGCATGACACAAGATCAGTGGAACGATGTTTTGAACATTAACCTGAACAGTGTCTTTTATATGACCAAACAGGTTATTAAACCTATGATGAAGGCAAAGAGCGGTACCATTATCAACATGAGTTCTGTAATAGGAATAATGGGTAATGCGGGCCAGGCAAGTTATGCAGCCAGTAAAGCAGGAATAATAGGTTTTACCAAAAGTGTAGCTAAAGAATTGGGAAGCCGTAATATCCGTTGTAATGCTATCGCTCCTGGTTTTGTAGAAACTGATATGACCAGCTACCTGAATGATAATGCCGGAGCAGAAAAATATTTAGCTGATATCCCTTTAAATCGTTTTGCTAAAGCTGAAGACATTGCCAACGTTACGCTGTTTCTTGCGTCTGATATGAGTAATTATATCACGGGACAAACGATCAGTGCCTGTGGAGGTCTTAATATTTAAACCCTGAAATCAAATTCCGATTTCAATAACCCTGCACAATTTGAACAGGTTATTTAAATATTTTATTTTTTTATTATATGTTATTTGCAGCGCATCTGCGGCTTTAGCTCAAACTCAGTATGATTACCACCTGGAGGCGGCACGGGCTACGGGTATTCCACCATTAAAGAACCAGGCGCATGTAACCTCCCTGGTAAGTAAAAAGAAACTGGTGCTTATTTTTGCGGGACGGGGTTATACTATTGCCAGGCTTACACATAGCCGCCCCTATTTAAATCCCCGTTCTTATAAAGCATTAAAAGAAATTGGTGCGGCTTTTTATACCAGGAGTAAAAGAAAAACCTTTACGGTCACTTCTATTACCAGAACTTTATACGATCAGCAACGGCTGGCTCGTGTTAATAGTAATGCGGTTACCAGCAAATTGAGCTCTCATAATTATGGCTGCTCCTTTGATATTTCCTATATCCGGTTTAACAGGAGGAAGGCGCCCAATGCAAGATTGGAAAAAACCCTGCAGGATATTCTTACACAAATGCAACGCCAGGGAAAGATCTATTTTATAAAGGAATACAGGGAGAAATGTTTTCATGTTACTGTGAGATAAAGGGAGCCAGGCTCAATTATTTGGTGCGTTTTTATTGAGAATCTTTACCTTTAAGAAGATTTTTTATTTATCATTTTCAGCTTCATGCTGCTCCGACATCTTCATTTTTTAAAGCTGGTTTTTCTGCATAGTCTTACTGCCTTTGGTGGTCCGCAGGCGCATTTGGCTATGATGATGAAAACCTTTGTAAAGAAGACACCCTATGTTACCGAACAGGAGTTGATGGAGTATAATGCATTTTGCCAGCTTCTTCCGGGAGCATCTTCCACGCAAACATTAACGTTGATTGGATACAAAAGGGGTGGGCCTGTTTTGGCAGCGCTCACTTTACTGGTCTGGATTTTTCCGGCTTGTGCTATTATGTGTGGTCTGTCTTTTTTTGTAGAGTATGTAGAAGGTACAGCCCGGCATTTTGATATTTTTAAGTTTATAGTGCCGATGGCAACGGGGTTTCTGATATTTGCCTGTATCAGTTCTTTACCTTATTCGGCAAAAAACCTGGTAACTTCTCTGATAGCAATAGGCTGTGGAGCAGCTACCTTTTTCTTTTTCGGAAAGCCTTTTTTTGTACCGATACTTATTTTATTGGGTGGATTTATTACTAATCTTAGCAACAAAAGAATACCGCAGGTAGAAATAAAGCCTGGGAAAATCAGGTGGTGGAATATCTGGTTGTTCGCTATTATTTTTATTGTAGCAGGGGTTGTCAGCGAAATGGCAAGAAAGAATGACTGGGCGAATAGAAAGCCCGTGAATTTATTTGAGAACTCTTACCGTATGGGAAGCCTGGTTTTTGGAGGGGGAAATGTATTAATGCCCATCATGTATGAACAGTATAGCGTTCGCCCGGATGCGGTAAAAAGGAAAAATCCTAATGCCATTCATATAGACAAGAAGGATATGCTAACAGGAATTGGAATTGTAAGGGCAGTGCCGGGACCAGTATTCTCTATTGCTTCTTATAGCGGAGGGTTGGCTTTGAAAGATATGGGACCCGCAATGCAGTTGCTGGGAGGATTAATAGGTATGGTAGGTATATTTCTGCCCAGCGCTTTATTAGTGCTTTTCTTTTTTCCTATATGGAACCGTTTAAAGAAATATTCTGTTATTTATCGTTCTTTAGAGGGTATTAATGCTTCCGTATTGGGAATCATGGTGGGTTCTACTTTTTATATCTTGAAGGATATAACGCTTTTTGATGGTACCAGCCAGGGGTTTATCAATATTGGAGTGGTGGCAGGTACGGCTTTAATATTGATCTTTACAAGAATACCTGCACCTTTTATAGTCGCGATTTGCGTGGCTTTGGGCTATTTTCTATAATAACCGCCCTTCTCAATTTCTGCAATTACCTTCTCTGGTAAAAGATATTTCAGGCTTTTTTTCTCTTTGATCAACTTCCTTATAGCGGTAGCAGACAGTTCGAGTAAGGGAGCATTGAGTGCAATGATATTATCAGAGAGTGTTTTATCTATTGCAAAACCCGGCCGATTGTAAACAAGTATAGAATAATTCTGAATGATAAACTCGTAATTCCTCCATTTCCGGATGTTTTGAAAGCTATCGCCACCCATAATTACCTTAAACTGGTATTGCGGGTATCGTTCAGTTAAATGGGTGAGTGTTACAGCCGTATAGGAAGGACGTGGGAGGGTGAACTCTATGTCGCTGGCTTTCATTCGGGAATCATCTTCTATAGCGGTTCTAACCAGGTGCAACCGGTGATTTTCTTCTAAAAGGGAGCTGGTTTCCTTCAAAGGGTTATGGGGAGATACCACAAACCACACTTTATCAACCAGTTTTTCGTTTAAAATATGGTTAGCTATAATTAAATGAGCGTGGTGAATAGGATTAAAAGAACCAAAATACAGGCCTATCGTCATCTTGTATATTATATATTAACCACTATTTGTTTGGCTTCATCAGTACGCAGGCTTAGTAAATAGCCCGCAACGGATATAGACATAGGGTCATTAAACAGTGCTTTTTGTATTACCTCTATCTTCTCGCCGGGAAGACAGCCCATTTCCATTAATTTAAGGAAGATTTCTTCGGTTGTAAACTTAACAATGGTAGCTATTTGCCCAGGCTGCAGATCCGATAATAATAATTCGTTTACCATAGGGCAAAGCTAAGCATTGTTGTTTGTGTTTTGTTTGCGAATTTTGGAATATGAATACAAATGAGTTTGATATACAGTTTCATTTCCAGAAGCCAATAGTATTAAAAGAGCGAAGGAGATTGAAGAGGTTCATTATGGAAAAGCTCTTTAAAGAGGGGAATAAATGCGGTTCCGAGATCAATTTTATCTTTTGTTCTGATGATGACCTATTGGAAATCAATCGTAAGCACCTGGATCATGACTATTATACGGATATTATCACCTTTGATTTATCTGAAAAAGGTTCTTGTAAGCTTGTTTCTGACATATATATAAGTGTGGATAGGGTAAAGGAGAATGCTAAAACAGAGCAGGTTTTAACTGAAATTGAGCTACGGAGGGTTATTTTTCACGGATTGTTGCATTTAATAGGCTATAAGGATAAAACAACGAAGCAGGAGAAGGAGATGAGAGATATGGAGGAGAAGTGGATAGCGGATTTTTTAGCGTTTCACGGATGAGCTTTGTTCCACGTGAAACAAGTTACTTGAAATAAAAGTCTTTACTGATCGTAGCCTTCGGGTTTAAAGTAAATGTTCCACGTGAAACGAATGGATATATTTGAAAGCAACAGATAGAAAACACATCCTTCTAATAATTCGTACCTTTGCAAACTTATGTTTCCTGAATATGATGTAATAGTTGTTGGTGCAGGCCACGCCGGTTGCGAAGCCGCTGCTGCTGCTGCCAATATGGGTTCTAAAACCCTTTTAGTAACCATGAATATGCAGACAATAGCTCAAATGAGCTGTAACCCTGCAATGGGTGGTATTGCCAAGGGCCAGATTGTACGCGAGATCGACGCCATGGGCGGTTACTCGGGGATTGTTACCGACCTTTCTATGATCCAGTTCAGGATGCTGAACCGTTCTAAGGGCCCGGCCATGTGGAGTCCCAGGGCGCAAAGCGACAGGATGGTTTTTGCTGCTAAATGGAGGGAAATGCTGGAGCATACCCCTAACCTGGATTTTTACCAGGATATGGTAAAAGGCCTGTTGGTAAAAGACAAACGTATTGCAGGAGTTATTACCGGCCTGGGTCATGAAATCAAAGCAAAGGCGGTTGTATTAACCAACGGTACATTCCTCAACGGTATTATACATATAGGCGAGAAGCAATTTGGCGGCGGAAGGGTTGCAGAAAAAGCAGCCAGTGGTATCACAGAACAATTGGTTTCCCTGGGTTTTGAAAGCGACCGTTTAAAAACCGGAACGCCTCCGAGAGTAGATGGACGAAGCCTGGATTACACGAAAATGGAAGTACAGGAAGGGGATGAAGATATTGTAGGATTCTCCTTTACAGACACAGAAAAGATCAGCGCTAAAAATCAACGCTGTTGCTGGATTACTTATACCAGTCCTGAAGTTCATGAAATATTAAAAACAGGCTTTGACAGAAGCCCTATGTTTGCCGGCCGCATAGATGGAGTAGGGCCAAGGTATTGTCCGAGCATTGAGGATAAGATCAATCGTTTTGCAGACAGGGACCGGCACCAGCTTTTTGTAGAACCCGAAGGATGGAATACCGTTGAGATTTATGTTAATGGTTTTTCTACTTCATTACCCGAAGATGTACAGTACAAAGCATTACGAACCGTTCCAGGATTTGAGAACGCCCGCCTCTTCAGGCCTGGTTATGCTATTGAGTACGACTATTTTCCGCCTACACAGTTAACCAATACATTAGAGACAAAGCTGATTGGCAATTTGTTTTTTGCCGGGCAGATTAATGGTACTACTGGTTATGAGGAAGCAGCCTGCCAGGGACTGATGGCCGGAATTAATGCACACCTGAATGTAAAAGAACAGGATGCATTCATATTAAAAAGAAGCGAAGCTTATATCGGTGTGTTAATCGACGATCTGATTAACAAAGGGACTGAAGAGCCTTATCGCATGTTTACCTCCCGCGCCGAGTATAGAACCTTATTGAGGCAAGATAATGCTGACGCCAGGTTAACACCTTTAAGTTATCAATTGGGACTTGCAAAAGAAGAAAGAATGGAAAAAATCCGGCAAAAAAATGAAAATGTTGCCGGAATAAAAGAAATTTTAAAGAATACAGTAATAACCCCCGACCAGATCAACGGCTTCCTGGAATCTATCGGATCATCGAAGATCACAGAGAAACAAAGGGCAGAGAAAATATTGTTAAGACCCAATATAGAATTGGCTGATCTTTCCGGCGCATTGCCTTTTCTTAACGAATCTTTGAATAGCTATTCAAAAGAAGAAATAGAGCAGGCGGCCATACAGGTGAAATACGATACTTATATTGAAAAGGAGAGAGAGATTGTATCACGGATGAGTGAAATGGAAAACCTGAATATTCCCGATAGCTTTGATTACAGCAAGCTTTCTTCCCTGGGAAATGAGGCCAAGGAAAAGCTAAATCGGATCAGGCCCAAAACATTAGGACAGGCCAGCCGGATCTCGGGCATCAACCCAAGTGATGTTCAAATATTGATGGTATATATGGGTCGATAATAT